>CAZEMD010000079.1:7104-8336 GCA_964513225.1 uncultured Candidatus Bathyarchaeia archaeon
ATACTGGGGTCGCCCATCAAGCTCCTCCTCTCATTCGTTACTGGGTTCTGCATGACCGGGGCGGCCATGGCGGTGAACGACTACTACGACAGGGAGATCGACGCAGTCAACGAGCCCGGTCGGCCCATACCCAGCGGCAGGGTGACCCCGGGCGAGGCGATGGCGCTCACCGCCGCCCTGAGCGCCGCCGGGCTCGGGGCCAGCTACATGATCTCGTGGAGCACCACGCTGGTGGCGGCGTTCAGCTGGGTCGTAATGGTGCTTTACTCTGCCTGGGGGAAACGGACGGGGTTCCCCGGGAACCTGATGGTCAGCGCCTGCATAAGCCTCCCCTTCATATATGGGGGTATAATCACAGGGTCCATTTTTCCCAGCCTGTACTTCAGCCTCATGGCGTTCCTGAGCAACACCGGTAGGGAGGTCACCAAGGGGATAGTGGACGTGGAGGGGGACAGGGGCGCGGGCGTCAACACCATCGCAGCCTCCAAGGGGTCTACGGCGGCGAGCCTCGTGGCGTCTGGTTTCTACGTGGCCGCCGCCGCGGCGTCCGTGATTCCATACGCGCTGAGGCTAGTCTCGGCATGGTACCTGCCTTTCGTGGCCGCCACCGACATCGGGCTCATCTACAGCGCGTACAGCCTAGCCACGGAGCCATCCCGCGAGAACAGCAGAACCGTGAAGAACAGGGTCCTAGTCTTTATGCTGGTCGGGTTGGCGGGTTTCGCAGCGGGCAGCCTGCTTTGAGACCGTGTACGATAAACATGTTGTGAAGAAGGGTTTACCTTGACGAGAGGGCTACCCTCTCGACTTCCTGCTTCCGGCGGATGGCGAAGCTGTTTCCTTCGTTGTTGGCGGCGCCGATGAGCTGGTCCGCTATTATCTCCTCGAGGGTCTTGCGGTTCCCGAAGGTCTGCTCCTTTATGCCGCGCATGATGAAGCGAAGGGATATGTCGATGCGTCTCTGGGGGCTTATGTCCACGGCTAGCCTGTACACGACGCCCCCGTACCCGATACGGGTGGTGTCCTCGTTGGGCGCCGCGTTCTCGACGGCCCTTACGAGCACCTCGACGGGGTTTCTCCCTGTCTTCAGCTGTATTATCTTGAAGGCCGTCTTGACGCTGTTGATGATCCTGCTCTTGTCGCCTCCGCTGGACCCGGGCTTCATGAGGCTGTTGACGAAACGCTCCACGATGTTGAGCCTGCTCTTCCTGAACTTGCGTGCCTCGTGCCTG
>CAZEMD010000080.1:0-8241 GCA_964513225.1 uncultured Candidatus Bathyarchaeia archaeon
CAAGGGAGTCGTGGAGGTATTCGTGACGGAGATCCTCGGCATCGAGGAGCTGCTGCCCAGCGGCTACGACCCCGAGACGGACGGCGCCCCAGAGGAGTGGTACAGGGAAGCCGAGTAAACTCTCCTCGTCAGACAGGCACGTAGGGCCCCGTGCCTCCCCTCTCTTTCAAGTAGATGACGAAGATGCTCCCCATTATTAACGCGAAGAAGATCACGGCGCCTTCTAGAAGCTGCTGAGCGTCAGAGAGGTCCCTGTCTATGAAGACCGCCAACAACAGGAGCAGCACCCCGAGCAGGTAGTACAGCTTGTCTCTCCCAGTCACGCCGCACAATGTTTAGTCTAAACAGATAAAAAAAGTTGATGGAAAGACACCGAGGGACACGGCAGCCGACGAACCACCTATAAGCAAGGGTACAGCATGTTCAGTAATTCAGCTTTAACTATGTCGACAAGGTGGCTGCACGCAACCGCATCCCGATGGTGCTTTACGGTTAACGGCACTCAAGTTCTTTATAGGCGAGTAGAGTTGATCAAGCCTGATGGTGGATAGTGTCAGCGTGAGGCTAAAGAAAGTCTCCAAGACCTACGGAGACGTCAGGGCCGTCAGGGGCTTGAGCCTAGAGATAGAGGGCGGCCAAGTCTACGGGCTATTAGGGCCAAACGGCTCGGGGAAAACCACTATTCTGAAGATGATCATGGGGCTTGTGAAGCCGGACACAGGCGAGATAACTGTGAACGGCCTCGCCCTCCGAGACGACCCCATCAACTACAAGCGAGACCTAGGCTACGTCTCGGACCCACCCATGATCTACGATTATCTCACGGGCCACGAGTACCTTGACTTCTTAGGCAAAGTGTACGGAGTAGATCAGGCCGCCAAGGAGAAGCGCATCCAGGAGTTCCTGAGAGCATTCGAGCTGGAGGGCAGGGAGAACGACATGGTCAACGGGTACAGCCACGGCATGAAGCAGAAGGTAGCCATCATGGGCGCCGTACTCCACAGACCAAGTGTGCTGGTCATGGACGAGCCCCTCGGAGGCCTGGACCCCAAGTCCGCGAGGATAATGAAGGACCTCCTTGGAAGACTGGCCAACGCGGGATCGACAACCGTCCTGAGCACCCACGCCCTAGAGATAGCAGACGCCCTCTGCGACAGGCTCTGCGTCATCCACCAAGGCGAGAAGATCGCCGAGGGGACGCCCGCCGAGATACGTAGCCTCGCCTCCAACCCGGGGTCATCCCTAGAAGACGTGTTCCTGGAGCTCACCGAGGTCAGCGGCATAGACGAGATAGTGAACGCCCTCGCGAAGTGACAGGCATGGACCTTGAAGTCACGCTTGGGCTGACACGGGTGCTCATAGTGTCATCTGCGAGAGTGAGGTCCAAGACGGGGAAGCCCAGCTCCCCGGGCTACTCCAACTTCGTTTTCTCCGCCGCCGCGTTCATGGTCTCCGCCATGGTGATCGTGGTTGTGCTTGGCGGCGAGGACACGGGCCTTGAGGTGTTGCTGCCTCGGTTCTTGGTGTTCTTGCCCTCCTTCATGGCCTTCAGCAGTATACTATACGGCTACATGACTGAGTACGGCCAGGCCGAGTCCACGGCTACGGTTGACATGGTAAACTGGCTACCCATCGGAGCCCCAGAGTACGTGGCGGCGTCAAGCCTAGCCAACCTCTACTCCTCCCTGCCGTTGGCCGCCATCATGTATGGGGCCGCCCTCGGCCTCGCCTACATGACGAGGGACCCCGGCCTCTGGCTGGTCTCCTTCGCCATGGGCGTCGTCGGAGCAGCTCTGGGCACGTTCTTCATGGAGTCGGTGAGGGCGCTTATAAACAGAGGCGGCCACCGCCGCCGCGGCGGGACGGGGGTCGGCAACTTCGTGAGGCAGCTGGGGGGTCTCCTGCTCCTCGTCGTGTTCTCTATGATGTTCAACGTCGTCTACCTGCTGAGGATACTCCAATGGTTCTCGGTGACCCTTGAGCAGGTCTGGTTCATCCCGTTGCTCTGGCCCTCCATGGCGCTCAAATCATACATCGCCTGGGAGCCGGCCCCCCTCGCCCTCTACGTGGCGTCTAGCGCCGCGTTCACCGCCGCTGTGTTCGGGGCGGCCGTCAACCTTAAAGCCAGATACTGGGTGCCCGAGGCAGCGTCCCACGCATCAGGAGCCGCCCCCAGCGGCGCCTCGAGGAGCCCGTGGAGGGGAGGCGGCCGTATCTGGGCGTTCGTCCAGAAAGACTTGAGGTCGCTGATCCGGCGCAGGGAGATGATGAGGGTTCTAGCGGTGCCTATGACGATGATTGTTATGGCTATGATCAACGCGGGGCCCGCTTTCCTGAGCGGGGACATGGGTGTCGAGGAAGGCGTGGGGTTCGTAACGCAGATGGGCTTCGCCGCCGCGTTTTTCGCGTTCTATCTCGGCCTAGTCTCTTTTGGTCAGGAAGGCTCGAACTTCGGCGGGGTTGTAGCATCGCCTGTCTCTTCGAGGTATCTGGTCAAGTCCAAGTGGGCTTTCACGGCCTTGACGTCAGCGCCAACTGTCTTGACGCTGCTGGTTGTTTACTGGTTGGTCTCGAACCTTGGCGCGTCAGATATGGTGCTGGTTTCCGCGCTTGTCTTCGTGGTTTTTATGGAGGTAGGGATACTAGGGGTTTTATTGGGGATAGGGTTCGTGGACTTCACGGAAGTTCCTCGGGCCCGGTTCGTCTCGGGCGCCGGCACCTTGGTAGGGTTCGTCCTACTGGTGCTGTGCGTCGTTGCGACGATCGCGCCCTACGGCCTGTCAACGGCTTGGGACAGGCTTCCCGTCTGGGCCGGGTTCGCCGCCTCGCTACTCGTGGCCACCATTTTTACGGCGACATCGTACAGGCTCGCCGTCGGGTCTGCGAAGACCCTCATGGGCGACGACTATTGACGTCTTCTGCGGGGAGCAGCGAAGGGAAGACTAGCTGTAGCACTCTTCAGCGATCCATCTTTAAGCAAGCGTATAGTCGGAGTAAGAGCCGTCGCCGAGAAGGTCGAGGGTATGGTGGACGAGATCGTGGTGTAATCTCAGGCCTTCCCTACGGCTCTGAGACCCGTGAGGTAGTTGGCGTGTATCGCTTTGGCCGCCTCGACTACGTTGGCCTGCTCCTCCTTGGGGAGTTTGTCCCATATGTTGGGGCCCAGCTCAAGGCCCACGCGGGTGGGTACGCCGACGTTCACCTCCTCGGGTAGGCCCGGCAGCTTCAGGGGGTGGGAAACGCTGTACGTCTCACCCCTGTCCTGGAGGATGGACCTGACTATGTCCCTGAACCCCGCGGCGGGGCCCACCTCGGTGCCACCGACGATGTCCACCACCCTCTTGGAGACGCCCCTCACGTACCCCACGACCTCCTCCCTGTCGAGGGTCTTCCCTGTCTCCGATAGGTAGTCACTCAACGCTTTGCCCGCTATCCTGACGGTGGACCAGAGGGGGTACGCCGCTGACCCGTGCTCGCCGCCGACGTAGCCTTCGACGCCTGACACCGGGACGTCTAGGTCCCTCGCGAGCCTGGTTCTGAACCGGAGGGTGTCGGGATGGTCGCCGGTTCCTATGACGTACTCGGCCCCCGAGACCCTCCGGAAGAGGGTCGCCATGGCGTCCACGGGGTTCGTGACTATCACCCACCTGGCGTCAGGGTTGTTGGGGGGCATGACCTCCGCTACGTGGTTTATGATCTCGGCGTTCGCCGCCACCAGGTCTCTCCGGTCCATCTGGACGCCCGGGATGCGGGGCTTGCCGGGGCACACCACCACGAGGTCCGCCCCCAGCACGTCTTCGTCCTCCTCGTACGTGTTGATCTCGACGTCGTACCTCAGGCTGGCAGCGACGTGGCTCAGCTCCTCGCCGAACGCCCACGCCAGACCCGGCTTGGTGTCAACCACCGAGAACTCTTCTGCTAGCCTTTCGTTGAAGAGGGTGTACGCCGTCGGGCGGCCTATCCGCCCGTTTCCAATTACCGCGATGTGGACTCCCATGGAATCAACTCAAAAGACGTCTCACTCATTAATATTTCCTCCAGCTTGATCGAGCCATCGTCTACCCAAGATCAAACATCAATAGCACGGCAACACGCGTTAGGTCTCATTTTCAAATTGTTGATTGAAGTATAGTAGAGATTGTTAGAATTTCTTATTATTACGCGCGTGCGCATTAATGATTGAGGGAAAGATAGTGTACGAGTACAAGTTCGTCAAAGTGGATCTGAGTGGGTTGATGACGAGGAAGCCGAGAGAAGACTACCATAGATTGGTTGAACAGCACGCGGAGCAGGGATGGAGGCTGGTTCAGGTATTCGCTCCATCAATATCCGTGGGTGCGGGCGGGGCGCCCGACTACTTCGAGCTGATCTTCGAGAAAGAAACCAAATAACAGAGGCAAATGCGCCTCTGTCACATTGAATGGTCTAGCGAGGGGCAGCCGCCACAGGGATCACAGTAAGAAGGACAGGTATGGGATAACGCTGCCACAAGGCGCCACCCTGCCCACCCTCTTCTCACGAATCACGCGCATCTCCTCTGGTTTGTTCTAAACTTTATTGTAGACTCGCTGTTCTTCTCTGCAAAAATATTATATTTTAATAAAAAGTCAACATCTCGATAGGACTTGCCCAGTTTAGACAAGAGCAGAGACAAGCATGAGATCACCAGAATACTCCACGACTCCTTCGGATGGGCCCTAACCAAAGACCGGCCGCTCTTTGAAAGCATCTTCGCGAAAGACGAAGACTTCTTCACGTATTTCCCTGACTCCACCGTCGTGGGGTGGAGCGAGTTTGAGAAATACCTGGATGGCTGGATGGACCCGCGGAACAAGGCCAAGGGATACGACATCAGAAACCTGAGGATAGTGATCTCAGAGACGGGGGCTGTGGCCTGGTTCTCGGCCATGGTGGACGATGAGGGAGAGTTCGATGGGGAGCCTTGGGGCGCGAAGGACATACGATGGACGGGGGTCCTGGAGAGACGTGATGGAAGCTGGAAGATATGTCAACAGCACATGTCAGAAGGCAAACGATAAGAGCCAATGATAGAGGACGTAACAGAAGAGATAACTATTCCACTTCTTTTAGCCCGTGAAACCAAGCCGAAAACAAGTATACGGTGACTCATCATTTCGATTATGATGAGGCCGTTTGACAGGAATTCTTGTCACGTTTAAACAGTCAAGAAGGGTTAAAAGCCCGTAATTTTAGGCGTATGTGAATAAAATGCAGCGGAAAAACGTTGAAGACGCGGTGATAAGGGTGCTGGGCCACGTCGAGAGAAGGATGATCCTTCGCATCCTAGAGAACACGCCTGAGGGAGTGAAGTACAGCGGCATCCTCGGCGAGACTGGCTTGACCACAAGCAAACTAAACTACCAGCTTAAGGAGATGACAGGATTTATCGAGAAGGACGATGACGGGCTCTACCGCCTGACACAGTTGGGGCGTAAAGCCGTCGGCGTGCTCAACCACATGAACGAAGACCTGGACGCGGAGGCCGTCGAACTCGCACCCCTACTGGAGAACCAGCGGAGAAGCTTCATCAAGAAGAAACTCAACAACGTCTTCTACGTACTCATGGCCCTATTCGGCGTCGGCCCCATCGTTTTGACTTACTTCTATTTCGCGGAGCCAGGCAACGGTATAACGCCGACGATACTCGCCCTATCCTATGCCCTGTTAGGCGGAATAGTGTACGCCTTCGATCAGGCTAGGAGGAGCAGCCCCAAGTACATGCTAGGACTCGTAGACTGGCTTGACTGGAAGTTCTTCAACGGGGACAGCGGGGGCAGGTTCAGGGGCAGGAAGACGTTCGTGTTGACGGCGTTAGGCCTGATACTTGGCGCGTTGCTCGGGAAAGCCGGCCTGGGGCTGATCTTAGGGCTGTTCCTCGGCGCAGCCATGGAGATAGGGTGAGCCAGCTTCCTTAATCGATGGTCAGGTAGATCAACGCCGACGCGGCGAGGGTCACCCCGGCCACCGAGGTGAAGGTGAACCCGTACCCGTAGCCGTCTATGAGGGCGCCGACTATGGTCGTGGAGACCGCGCCCACCGTGTTACCTATCATGGTCACCGCGCCCAGTCCTGTCGCCTTCAGCCTCGAAGGGAGGGACGCCGCCGTCGACGCGTATATGATGGGTGAGAACGAGTAAACCGTGAGCCCTAGTGCCACGAGGTTGACGGCCACGTACGAGCCGCCGGGGAGGGCCACGAATGAGGCCAGGAACACGGCGCTCAACGTCGTCGCCCCGCAGATGGACAGCCGCCTGCCAGCCCTCTCAGCGACGAAGCCGCTGGAGACCTTGGCCAGTATGCCGGCCAGCGGCAGAGCCGCCGCGAGGACCCCCGCCGAGGCGACGTCCATCCCTCTGTACTCCACGAGGAAAGAAGGCGTGAAGGTGAAGGCTGCCCTGAGCACGAGGTTGTATACGCCGTGGGCCACCGCGTAGGGTAGCAGGACCCGCCAGTAGCCCCAGACGCCGCCCCCATGGGCTTCCTCCTCACCGGATTTCCTGGGCTCGTCCCTCATGAGCAGCAGTGTGGCCGCGGACAGCGCGAAAGCGGGGAGGCTCAGGATCAGGAACGCGGCCCTCCAGCTCCAAGCCGACAGTATGGAGACCGTCAACGGGTAGGCCAGCGTGTTGCCGACGTTAGGCCCCGACTCGTTGAAGCCTATGGCCCTGCCCTGCCTGTCGCCGAACCTGTCGGAGAGAAGCGCGTTGGCCACGGGGAGGTGGACGCCTTGGAACAGCCCCACGAGGAGCCGGAGAGCGAAGATGTCGGCAAAGCCCCTCGCCCACAATGTCGCCGCCGACGCCACGCCGTACCCCACCATGCTGGCGGCGAGCAGCCGCCTCGGCCCAAACCTCTCGCTGAGGGCCCCCGCCGGCATCTTGGCGGCTATATAGCCGACGAGGTACGCAGTCTCCAGAAGCCCCGCCTTGGCGTGGGAGAGCCCCAGCTCGGCGGACAGCACCGGCAGCAACGGTGGCACCACGCTCTTCACAAGGTATATGCATATCCAGCCCAGCCACGTGACGAGGAGCACCGTGTACTCGTACCCCCACCAGCCTGGACGCAGCCCCATGAAGCCTTGATATGGGGTGGACCATAGTTATGGTCTTCGGTCCTCGATGACGTTAAGAGCCCCCGCAGGGTATGTGGTTCAATGGATAGGAGAGCCACCCTATGCGCCCTCGCGGCCATACTCATATGGAGCAGCCTAGCCATCCTGGGGTCGCGGCTCACCGCCGTGCCCTCGCTGCTCCAGGTCGGCGCCGCCCTACTCGTCAGCGGACTCCTCAGCGCCCCCCGGTACAGGGAGTGGAGGCTCCCCGCGGGGACGTGGCTCGTCGGGGTAGGCGGCATATTCGGGTACCACTTCCTCATATTCACGTCGTTCAAGTACGCCCCCGTCGTGGAGGCGAACCTGCTCAACTACCTGTGGCCGCTCCTCATAGTGGCCCTGTCCCCCGTGGTGCTCCCTGGGCACCCGCTCAGGCTGCATCATGTGGTCGGCGCCTTGACGGGGTTCATCGGCGCCGGCCTCATAGTCACCGGGGGGAGGCTGAGCCCCGATCCGGCACACCTACCCGGGTATCTCATGGCGGCTGGGGCTGCGCTCTCATGGGCCTTGTACTCGCTACTCACAAAACGAGTTCCACGGTTCCCCACCTCCGCCGTGGGGGGCTTCTGCCTAGTCTCCGGCGCCGCGTCCACCATGCTCTACCTGGCCGGCACAGTGGGCTCCACCCTCTACGCACCCACCGCCCAAGAATGGCTGCTCGTCCTACTCCTCGGGCTGGGGCCGATGGGCGCCTCGTTCTTCCTCTGGGACATGGCGCTGAAGGATGGTGACCCACGCATAGTGGGCGCCTTGAGCTATCTTACCCCCATGCTTTCGACCCTCTGGCTGGTGCTGCTGGGCGGCGAGGCCCTCACACCCGTCTCCATGGTGGCTATGCTGCTGCTGGTCGCTGGGTCGCTGATAGGCAGCCTGGACCTGCTTAGGGGCAGGTGAGAAAAAAGCTGGTCAGCAGCTCTCCACGAGCTCCCTGACCCTGCGTTTGGCGTCCTTCATTATGTCCTTGCCGTGGGCGTAGATGAACGCGTCGAACTCGTAGTCCAGCAGCCTCCCCATCTCTCGGGTCGCCTGCTCCACATCCAGGCAGTACTGCTCAGGCGGCGGCGTCAGGTTGCCCTCCGGGTCGCCGAAGATGGTGTCCCCGCCGATGA
>CAZEMD010000081.1:0-8239 GCA_964513225.1 uncultured Candidatus Bathyarchaeia archaeon
GCACGTCGCCAACAAGGAGGCCGAGCTGGTGTGGCACGGCTTCACCGAGGGACACTTCCACCCCCTAGACTACGACATGGTGCCCTACGCGGTGTACACGTGGCCCCAGGTGGCCTCCGTGGGCCTCACCGAGACGGAGGCCGCCTCGAGGGGCCGAGACATCCTGGTGGGGGAGTACAACTACATCGACACCGCCAAGGGCGCCGCCATGGACGAGATGGACGGGTACGTCAAGGTCGTCGCGGAGGACGAGAGCTACAGGCTGCTGGGCGCCCACATAGTGGGGCCCTACGCGCCCATACTCATACAGGAGATCATAAACGTGATGAACGCGGGGGACGGCTCGGTGTGGCCCATAGCGGACGCCATGCACATCCACCCCGCGCTCCCCGAGGTGGTGCAGAGAGCCGTCTACAGCCTCAGGCCCCCCGGCCACAGCCACTGAGGTTTAAATAACGCCGCACGTCTACCAAAAACAGTTTCTGGTGAGAAAAGTGACCGAGTTAAAGATAGGGGACCCGGCCCCAGGGTTCTGTCTACCCGACGCCGAGAAGGGCCAGGTCTGCCTAAAGGACCATAGAGGACACTGGGTGGTGCTCTACTTCTACCCCAAGGACAACACCAAGGGATGCACCATGGAGGCCCTGGAGTTCACGGCGGCCGAGGACGAGTTCAACGCCAAGGGCGCCGTGGTACTGGGCGTCAGCCCCGACAGCCCCGAGAGCCACGTCAAGTTCAAGGAGAAACACGACCTGGGCATCACGCTGCTCAGCGACACCGAGAAGGAGATACTCACGGGCTACGGCGTCTGGCAGAAGAAGAAGATGTACGGCAGGGAGTACATGGGCGTGATCCGCAGCACGTATCTGATAGACCCCGAGGGGAAGATAGCGCACATCTGGCCAAAAGTCAAGGTGGCCGGCCACGCCGACGCCGTCATGGAGAAGCTGCGGGAGCTCCAGGGCTAGGCAACAGCGTTGAACATAACCAACGGCATCCACGCGAGACGCGCCTACAGGAGCCTCGAACCCGTCGAGATAACCAGGGGGCTCGTCGAGGACCTGGCCACCCACGCCGGCCTCTCCGCTAGCTGCTTCAACAACCAGCCGTGGAGGTTCGTCTTCGTCTACGACAGGGAGACGCTGGAGGAGATGTGGGGCGCCCTGAGTAGAGGCAACAAGTGGGTCGAGCTCGCGTCCATGATCGTCGCCGTCTTCAGCAGGCCCGAGGACGACTGCAGGATAAAAAGCAGGGTATACCACCAGTTCGACGTGGGCATGGCCACCGCCACCATGATACTCAGGGCCACGGAGCTGGGGCTGGTCGCCCACCCCATAGCCGGGTTCA
The DNA here is from genome assembly GCA_964513225.1 of uncultured Candidatus Bathyarchaeia archaeon. Taxonomy (GTDB): domain Archaea; phylum Thermoproteota; class Bathyarchaeia; order TCS64; family TCS64; genus RBG-16-57-9. The sequence continues at coordinate 1,348 of CAZEMD010000081.1, forward strand.
GCCCGAACAAAGTAAGGGAGATACTGGGTATACCCGACGGCTACCAGGTAATCACCCTTGTGAACGTCGGCAGGAAGGCGGACGGCATCCACCCATACCTGAGCGAGGACCAGGCCCAGACCGAGACGGAGAGACCAGAACGCCTACCCCTGGAGAGGTACGCCTATCACAACAGGTACACGGGAGAGTAACCCGGGGACCGCTGGTCGAGATGGGCGAGGGAAAGGCAAACAGGCTCATCGACGAGAAGAGCCCGTACCTCCTCCAGCACGCATACAACCCGGTGGACTGGCGCCCCTGGGGAGAAGACGCGTTCAAGGAGGCCGAGAAGCATGACAAGCCCATCTTCCTGAGCATAGGCTACAGCACCTGTCACTGGTGCCACGTCATGGAGCGTGAAAGCTTCACCGACGACGAGGTGGCGGCTCTCATGAACGACGCCTTCATCAACGTAAAGGTGGACAGAGAGGAGCGCCCCGACGTAGACGGCGTGTACATGGCGGTGAGCCAGATGATGACGGGGGGAGGCGGGTGGCCCCTCACCATAATAATGACGCCCGAGGGACGCCCCTTCTACGCGGCCACCTACATACCCAAGACAAGCAGGTTCGGCGTGGCCGGGATGACGGACCTGATCCCCGCGATAACGGGATACTGGAGAGACCGGCGAGACCGCCTGGAGGCCATAGCGGACAGCGTGGTCCACGGCCTGAACGCCGACGGCGTCGGCGGAGCCGAGACGCTGGACACGGAGACCCTCGACACGGCGTACAGCATAATGTCCACGAGATTCGACGAGGTGCATGGCGGCTTCGGGGACGCCCCCAAGTTCCCTGCGCCCCACAACCTACTATTTCTATTGAGGTACTGGAAGAGGACAGGCACAGGCGAGGCGCTGAACATGGTGGAGAAGACCCTACGCGGCATGAGGATGGGGGGCATCTACGACCAGTTGGGGTACGGCTTCCACAGGTACAGCACAGACAGGAGGTGGCTGCTACCCCACTTCGAGAAGATGCTATACGACCAGGCACTGCACATACTGGCCTACTCCGAGGCATACCAGGCCACCCGCGAACCCCTCTACAGGGAGACGGCGCTGGAGGTGGCGGCATACGTGCTCAGAGACCTGGCCTCAAGCGAGGGCGGGTTCTACTCCGCGGAGGACGCGGACAGCGAAGGAGAGGAAGGAAGGTTCTACGTCTGGGGCGTCGACGAGCTAGAGAAGGCTCTCACCGGGGACGAGCACAGGCTCGTCGCCGAGACCTACGGCGTCAGAGAAGAGGGCAACTTCAGAGACGAGGCAACGGGGACCCCCACCGGGAGAAACATACTGCACATCCAGGCCGAGACACCGTCCCCCGGGGCGAGGGACGCCGTCGAAGGGGTGAGCTCCAAGCTCTTCCAGATCAGGGAGAAACGGATGAGGCCGCTGCTGGACGACAAGATACTCGTGGACTGGAACGGCTTGATGATAGCGGCGCTGGCTTACGCGTCAAGGGCCCTCGGAGCCAGGGAGCTTCTGTCGGAGGCAGCCAGGGCGGCGGAGTTCATACTGGGCCGCATGTGGGACGGCGAGAGGCTCCTCCACAGGTACAGAGACGGCGAGGCGGCCATCCCCGGCTTCATAGACGACTACGCGTATCTCGCCTGGGGGCTGACAGAGCTATACCTGTCCAGCTACGAGTCCAGGTACCTCGAGAAGGCGCTGGAGCTAACAGACGCGGCCACGGAAAGGCTCTGGGACGGGGAAGGAGGCGGCTTCTACTTCACCGAGGAAAACGAGGCGCTGCCCGCGAGGCGGAAGGAGCTCCACGACGGCGCCAAGCCCTCGGGGAACTCGGTGATGCTCCTCAACCTGCTCAGGCTGTCGAGGCTCACCGGAAGACCGGCGCTCGAAGAAAAAGCCGGCAAGCTAGCTGAGGCCTTCTCCTCCACGGTGAAGGGAAGCCCCCACGCATACACGTTCTTCCTGAGCGGGCTGGACTATGCTCTGGGCCCCAGCCACGAGGTGGTGCTCGCAGGGGAACACCCGGACGACGTGAAGAACTTGTACGAGGCAATATGGGAAAGGTATCTCCCCAACACCGTGGTTTTCATGAGAACCGAGGAGACAGCGAAACTGGCTGAATACGCCGAGGAAATGACGGCCATAGGAGGCCGAGGCACCGCCTACGTCTGCAGCGGCTTCAAATGCGAGAAACCAACCATGGACGCAGACGAGATGCTAGGTCATCTGGTTTAGAAAAAATTTTGGGAGTGCTACTTGGTGGTCAGCGTGTACTTGACCCCGATGGGGGCAAGCGTCTCGTCGATCCTCTTGATGAGGTCCTCGACCTGAGACATGTCGGGCTTGGTGAACCACTCGAAGAAGAAGTCGTACTCGCCGAGGCTTTCACCAGACTTGCTGATTATGGTGTCGCATCGCTCCTCAGGGATGTCGTCTGCGCCGAAGAACGCCATCACCCCATCAGGCGTGTCAAATGAAAGATCGGACCCGAAGCCTGCTCCCGCCCCAGGTATCTCGGGGGCGCCAACGATGGACTGTATCGTAGTGTCCATGATGCAGACCTCCGGCATGTCAATGGCTACCTTCTCCAGAGCCTTCAACGCTTCAAGCAGTGGCGGACCGTAGATCTTAACGTAGCTTATCATCTAAAATCTCCATGTGGGTTTGAGAAAGCAGAGTTATTAAATCTTTACAATAAAGAAATCGGGCCAGCAACGAGGAAAACGAGGTTTTTCAGGCTTTCTTAATGATAAACACAGTCACTGAGCGACGATTCTAAAGAAATACGCTATCGCAGCCCAAGACACGTTCATGCGTCTTCTCGAGGGGCGATCCTCCGGTTCAGTTGCATGGAGGCGGAGGGAAACCGCTTTAACCCGACTAAGATAATCTAACCCATGCAAACCCCTGTCGCCGAAGGAGCCATCACGTTCTTCTACTACGAGGACCTCGCCAGGGCGGCGGAGTTCTACGAGAAGGTAATGGGCTTCCAACTGGTCCAGGACCAGAGGTGGGCGAAGATCTACAGGATCAACGACTCCTCCTACATGGGGTGCGTAGACGGCGGCGTGGGCTACCACAAGCCCAGCGACGACAAGCCCGTTATGCTCACGGTAGTCGTCGACGACCCCGATGCCTGGTACACGCACCTCAGGAAACACGGGGTGGAGACCCTTAACGAGCCCCACGATGACGAGGATCTGAAACTGCGCATATTCCTGCTCGAGGACCCCGAGGGCTACGTGATAGAGATACAGAAGTTCTACGAGCCATTTCCCTAGCCACATCTACCTTTTTTCAGTGAAGAAACCGTGATTGCTTATAAATGAGGCTTCATTGGAAGCGAAAACCGCTTATACTGGATGTAAGTCACCTTTTTTAGTCGATAAGTGGATTCTAAACGCCATTTGGAGTACCCCATGATGGATCAACTGGAACAAAAGATCGAGACCGGGTTAGAGGGAGGCGAGTTTGACGCGGTCCTCGCGTTCGGCGTGGACAACTTCAACTACCTTACACGCACCGTCCTGCCCTTCGCGGAGCAATACCCGACACGCAGGGCAGTGGCAGTGCTCACCAAGGAAGGGGCCTCGGCGGTCATATGCCCATACGACTGGTCCCAGGCCGTGAAGGACCAGGGCTGGAAGGGAGAGATAGCCGCCTACGACGAAAACGAGGCCGTGGGCGTGGAGGCCATGGTGAAGAGCCTGGAGGAGCTGCTGGTCAGCCTCGGGCTGGACGATAAGAGGCTGGGCATCGACGGCTCACGCATAACCAAGGCGCTGATGGACAGGCTCAACGAGAGGTTCCCAAAAGCCGAGTGGCAGCCCGTGGACCCCCTGCTCAACGACATGAGGATCACCAAGACGCCCAGGGAGACCGCGTTGATAGAGAGGGCGTGCAAACAGGCGGACAGGGGCATGGTCTACGCCCTGATGCACCTGGAGGGGGCCGCGGAGAACCCGGGGTACACCGTAGCCGAGTTCACCGAGAGGATAAGGGTCCACGTCAACGAGAACGGGGCCAGCGGCGTAGGGCTGCTCAACACGGCTTTCGGCACCGACGGCCAGATGCACTACACCCCTCAAAGGGGCTGGGTGAAGAGCGGCGAGCTGTTCAGGATGGACGTCAGCGCCCACTACATGGGCTACTGGACCAACCTGGGAAGGATGGGCGTCACCGGCAAGCCATCGGCGGAGCAGGAGAAAGCCTACACGGAGAACCTGAGGCTCAAGGCCGCGGCCCACGAGATGCTCAAGCCAGGAGTAGCGGCCAACGAGGTCTACGCCCACGTCGCCAGGGCAGCCGAGAGGCAGGCCATAGGCTTCTGGAAGGAGGCAGGCATCGGCCACGGCGTGGGCGCCAGCCACCACGAGCCGCCGTACCTGAACCTGAGCAGCAGCACCGAGCTCAAGCCGGGCATGGTAATCGCCCTGGACATACAGACCTACGGGCCCAGGCAGGAGCTCATCCACAAGAAGGACGTCTACGTGATAACCGAGGAGGGAAACAGGAAGCTGAGCTGGTACCGGAGCTGGGACGAGCTGTACGCCGTCACAGGCTTCAGGGCCACCCACTAGGAGGAAATGAGAATGATAGAGGAGCTTAAGACTAAGATCGCGGAGAGCCTCAAGGAGTCCCAGTACGACGCCGTGGCGGTGTTCGGCGCCGACAACATCCAGTACATGTCAGGCGCCCCCCTCCACTACCCCCCCACCTTCCCGGACAGGTACATGGCAGTCTTCTGGGCCAGGGAGGAGGAGCCCATATGCGTCGTGCCCCCCGAGTGGGAGAGCAGCTTCCTCCGCATGGCGTGGGTGAGCAAGACCAGGACGTACACCGAGAAACCCGGCAGCCCTGCAGGCGTCGCCGAGGCCGTCGCCAACCTGGCGCGGAACACGGTGAGGAAGACGGGTAAGATAGGGGTGGACGCGGAGAGGACGCCCCTGAACCTGTACAGAAGGCTGGAGGCGGCGCTAGAGGACTTCACCCTGGCGCCGTGCGACGGCTGGCTGCGAGAGCTGAGGATCAGGAAGACCCCGAAGGAGCTGGCGCTGCTGGAGAAGGTGGCGGAGATGACCGACCACGCCCTGGCGGGCCAGGCCCACCACGTGCTGGTAAAGCAGGCGGCCACAGAGATGAGCAACACGGAGAACGTCCGGATACACGCCATAGAGAGGGGCCTGGACGAGGTGGGCCACCACGCCGTAGCCCAGGTCACCGGCGGCCCAAACACGGGGAAGTTCTGGCCGGGGGCCCCCATGTACGGCATCGGGTTTGACAGGGTCCCCCAGCAAAGGGAGTTCATGCGGATGGAGCTCACCGCCACCCTGGACGGCTACTGGAGCAGGGGGGCCAGGATGCTAACCATGGGGGAGCCCACAGAGGAGCAGACGGCGGCCTACCAGGGCCTCGTGGCGCTGCGCGAGGTGGCGCTACGCCACATGAAGCCCGGCGCCACGTGCAGGGACGTCTACACCGAGGTGAAGCGGGCGGCGGACGAGAAAGGCATCCAGTTGGTGCCCAACCTCGCCATCGGCGCGGGCGTGGGGGTCACAGACAACGAGCCGCCGTACATATCCGGGGCCGACGAGACCGTGCTCCAGCAGGGCATGGTCGTGGTGCTATGCCCGGTGGTGAAGGCGCCGGGCGGCGAGATGCTCATGGGAAGGGACACAGTGTTCATGACCGAGGAAGGCGCCGAGGTCGTGGGCTGGTTCAAGGACTGGCGGGAGCCCTTCATCAGCAACTACACTTATTAACCCAAGTTTTTTCCATGCCGAGCCCAACAACAGGGCAGCCATGTCCTTCCAAGTAGCGGACGCCAACGTCGAGCCCGGGGACAAGCACAAAGGATACCTGACCGTCGCCTCGGCCTCCACCCACGAGGTGAGGATGCCATACATAGTCGTAAACGGCGCCGAGAGGGGGCCCGTGCTCACGGTGCTCAGCGGCGTCCACGCCATGGAGTGCGCCCCCGTGGAGGCCGTGCTCAGGCTCGCGGACAGCGTGGAGCCCTCGGACGTAAACGGCACCCTCGCCCTGGTGCCCGTGGTCAACACCGAGGGGTTCCACGCCCGCAAGCCCTACAGCAACCAGCTGGACCACCTGAACCAGAACAAGGTCTTCCCAGGGGACCCCGACGGCTCCGTGACGCGCCGAGTCGCCCACGCCGTCTTCCACCACTTCGTGAGCAAGTCAGACTACCTCGTGGACTGCCACAGCGCGGACCTTGGCGAGGACGCCGCCCACGGCATGTTCATCTACAGGACCGAAGACGCCGACCTAACCAGCAGGATGACCGAGATGGCGAGGTGCTTCGACTGCGACTTCATAGAGACCACCGGGATCACGGGGAACACGGGGGAGGCCGTGCGGCTCTACGGGATACCGTGCATAATGACCGAGAGCGGGGCGCCCTACCCCATCAGGGACGACGACGTCCTCTACCACTACATGGGGCTCAGGAACCTCATGCGCCACATAGGGATGCTTGACGGGGAGGCGGCGCTGGGCGACCAGCGGGTAGACCCCCCGAGCCGACGCGTCTGGGCGAAGAGCGGGGGGCTCTGGAGGCGGAGGGTCGAGGCCGGTCAACGCGTCGAGGAGGGCCAGCTCCTCGGCGTGGTCTCCGACCTCCACGGCGGGACCATCCAGGCCGCCACGGCGCCCCTCAAGGGGGTGGTGAGATTCCTCAGGACCCACTACGGCGTGAACGAGGGCGACACCCTGTGCTGGGTCACCGAGACGTAGCCGAAAGAAGTTGGATCATCTGCGGCTGGGCGGCCGATCTCTTTAAAAGCCCCTCGTCCGATACGGTTTCCGCTGGGACCGTGGTCAAGCTTGGTTAAGATACGCGGTTTGGGTCCGCGTGATCCCCGG
>CAZEMD010000082.1:0-8161 GCA_964513225.1 uncultured Candidatus Bathyarchaeia archaeon
GTGCCCAGGCCTCTGAAGAGGGTGTCCGAGGCGAGCACGCGGGAGCACAGCGAGGTGGCCATGACGTATAGGCTCCTCATAAGGGAGCTCAACATCAAGCCGCCGGTGGACCAGCCCTTTAAGTTCGTGCCCAGCATAGCGTCCAAGCTGGGCGTGAGGCAGCCCACGGAGAGGCTGGCCGTGGAGATACTCAGGGCGGCGGACAAGAGGAAGGGGCTCACCGGCAAGGACCCCCGGGGCCTCGCGGCGGCAGCCCTTTACATGGCGTGCCAAGAGAACGACGACAGGCGCGTACAGCGGGTCATCGCCGAGGCGGCGGGCACCACCGAGGTGACCCTGCGCAACAGGTACCGCGGACTGAAAGAGGTTCTGGACGACGAGCTTCCGACCATCGACCATGAGGCACCCGTCGCCACGGTGCAATAGCCTCTAGAAAGTCTTTTCACCTATACCCTTTTTCATATCTTCATGTTCGGGGAGACCACTAGGGAGAGATCCCTGTTCTATCTCATGATGGCCCAGGTGGCCCTGAACTTCCGTGGCGGCATAATCTCCCCCATACTCAGCCTCTACATCAGGAAGCAGGGCTTGAGCATAAGCCAGGTGGGGCTTCTGGGCACCGCTAGCATACTGGGCTGGCTGGTGTTTGAGCCCCTTAGCGGGGTCGTCGCGGACAGGGTGCGAAAGAAGTGGATGATGGTGTTCGCGATAATAGGCTCAACCATGGTCTACGTGCTGTACCCCTCAGCGGGCACGTTCAAGCATTTCCTGGTTCTCTACTTCGCCATGAGCTCGGTCATGAGCGCGTACGCCATCGCGTTGAAGGCTCTCCAGGCGGAGCTGCTGCCGAGGGAGGGAAGAGGACGGACCTATGGCAGGTACCTCTCGGTCATAAGCATGGGCGGGGTGGTGTCGCCCTTCATAGGCGGCTGGATCACTGAGAGCAGGGGGTACACCCTGCCTTTCTACCTGTCGGCCTTGGTCGGGGTGGGGGCGTTGGCCGCCGTATTGCTGATGGAGTACGACGACAAGGCGTCCGGGGAAAAGGCGGCGAGCGTCGAGGGGGGCTGGAGGACCCTGTTCACGGCTTCCCTCGTAGGCATATACTCGGTCCGTGGCCTCTACCTGTTCAACGCGATGTTCCGCAGCAACTTCCTGCCCATATATCTCAACGAGAGCCCCAGGTTCAACGCCTCCGAGACCCAGATAGGCACTTACATGACCCTGGTGAAGCTGGCCGTGGCTGGCAGCCAGGCGGCTCTGGGGAACCTATGCGACAGGTACGGAGCCAAGCCCATGATCGTTGTCAGCGTCTCGGCGATGGGGGCTACGTACCTTGGTCTGGTGTACGGCCAGGGTCTCTCTATGCTCTACGTCGTTGGGCTCGTCCAGGGCCTGGTGATGGCCGCGGCCGACCTCGGCATGATGATTCACCTGATGTCTGTGATGCCCGAGGGCAGGACGGGGATGGTGATGGGCATATACTCGGAGAGCGAGAACGTGGGCGGCGTCGTGGCAAGCCCCTCCCTCGGCTACGTGTACGAGGGAGCCGGGGCCGAGGCATCGGTGTTGACCGTCTCTGCCGTTCTCTTCTTGACGGCGTTCCTCTCCGTTTTTATGGTGAAGAATAGAGACGATTGATCAGAACTTCTCTGATCAGCGGCCACCCGGCCATCTGTTTTGGTCCAGTTTTGGCTGTTTATTGGCATATTTTTGGGTGTTTTTTGGTTGAGGACCTTTTTATGACGCAGTTTTTGAAACGCGCCGTCTTTAAGCCTCTTTACAAACAGTTATATTGTTTGAGGGCGTTCCAAGGGGCATGCAGCCCCTTTTCATGCTGTACTCCCTGGCTATCGCTCTGGGGTCGGGCTTCCTGGGAGCCCTACTCGGGCTGGGCGGCGGCGTGATAATGGTGCCCCTCATGGTTTTTCTTCTAGGCGTCCCCATCCACTTAGCCTCCGGCGCCAGCATACTAGCCGTCGTCGCCACGAGCAGCGCATCGGCCTCGGTCTACGTCAGGGACGAGATAACCAACATGCGGCTGGGCATGTTCCTGGAGCTGGCCACGACCCTGGGGGCGCTGACCGGGGCCAGCTTCGTGGCCATGGCGGCGGAGTCGCTGCTGAAGACGGTGTTCGGGCTTAGTCTCATCTACGGGTCCGTGGTGATGTGGTATCAGCTGAGGAACACCCGGCGCAGCTGGGTGAACAAGCCCAACGACTGGCTGGCCGAGAAGCTGAGCCTGGGCGGCTCGTACTACGACGAGGCACGGGGAGAGCAGATCAGCTACGGCGTATCACGGACGCTGGGCACCTTCGGCGTCAGCTACGTCGCCGGCATCATCTCGGGGCTCCTCGGGATCGGTGGAGGCGGCATAAAGGTCCCGGCCATGAACGTGGTGAGCAGCGTCCCCATGAAGGTGGCGGTGGCCACAAGCAACTTCATGATAGGCGTAACGGCGGCGGCCAGCGCCCTCGTGTACATCAGGCACGGTTTCTGTGACGGCTTCATCACGGCCCCGGTGGTCCTAGGAACGCTGGCGGGCTCCTACATGGGAGCCAGGACGACCGGGCGGCTCAGAGGCGTTTTCCTCAAGAGGGTGTTCATCGTGGTCCTGCTGCTTCTAGGGCTCAGGATGATCGCGTCGGGGGTCGGCTTCTGATGGACAGAGTCCGCCTCCTGGAGCTGCTGGTGTCGAGGCTCCTCAGGACCGGCGTCCTCATGAGCGGGGTGCTCATGGTCGCGGGCCTCGGGCTGCTTTGGGCCACCGGCGACGTTTCATGCCCTGTCGGGGTGCTGAGCGTGAGCTGGGTGCTCTTCGGCGACCCTTTCCTTGAGCCGAGCCACGTGCTCTTCCTAGGTTTCTTCACCCTCATAGCGACGCCTCTTCTCAGGATCGTTGCGTCCGCCACCGCCCATCTCGTGGAGAGGGACCTGGTGTTCGCGTTGCTGAACATATCGGTGCTCCTCATATTGGCCGTGAGCTTCGTCCTCGGCGTAGGTTAAGCTGACCAGTATCTGATCAGGTTTTCCCAGATCGCCTATATCGGTTGATCACCCGCTTATTCTGTTGTATGACCGTATGTGTTGAGAGGCTGGGCGAGGAGCACCCTTGGTGTGACAGGGCGCAGGTGGCCATGCTGCTGGTGTTTCTGGCGGTCTGGGGCCTGGACAGCTGGTACGGCGTCACTGCGTGTGGCTTCCTTTGCCCGTGGATGCTCAGGGCCGCCGCCTGTCTGGCCCTCGTGGGGTTCGGCGGCTACCTAATCGAGGAGTCCCATGGGTTGGTGATAGACGCCGAGCCGGCGGGGCTGGTGGACTGGGGCGTCTACGCCCTGGTGAGGCACCCCCTGTACCTTGGGGTACTGCTGGTGTACCTCGGGTTGACAGTGGCGACGCTCTCGGCGGCTTCCATGGCGCTGTGGCCCGCGTTCTTCTACGCCTACGACAGGTTCGCCGCCTACGAGGAGCGGAGGCTCGTGGAGGCGCTGGGAGGGGATTACCTGGGCTACATGGGCCGGGTGAGCAGGTGGGTTCCATTCTAGCCTCGATGATTTTTTGTGCTATGCGGTAGACTCTACCATGGTGCATGTTTGTCTAGACGTTACAAGGTTCTGGCGCTTGTCGGGGACGGCATAGCGCACGAGATAGTGCCCGAGGCGCTGAAGCTCCTCGAGGCGGTTCAGACTGTTTACGGCTTCGATCTGGAGGTCCTGGGGCCCTACGAGTTCGGCGCCAAGTACTACGCCGACCACGACATGAAAGAGGGGTGGGACCCCGCCGTGACCCGGGAGCTGTTGTTTGAGGCCGACTGCTGGTTCAAGGGGCCCGTGGGGCTCCCCGAGTACCTGAACAGGCTTCCCGGGCCCTACCTGCCCATAAACCAGAGGCTGGACATGGACGTATACGCCAACGTCCGCCCCTGCCGGCTCAGGCCCGGCGTGGACAGCGTCCTAGTGGGCAGGGAGCCCGGGGACATCGACTACATCGTGCTCAGGGAGAACACGGAGCACATGTACGTGCGAGTCGGAGGCCAGCTGACCCGGGGCGGCGAGACGGAGCTGGCCGTGGACAACTACATCCAGACCCGCAAGGGCTGCGAACGCATCATCAGGTACGGGTACGAGTTGGCCATGTCGGGCGACTACAAGGGCAGGGCCGGCGCCCCCGTCGACGGAGCCAGGCGTCTCACCTGCGCCGCCAAGTGGGGCATCTGTAAGGGGGACAACCTGTTCAAGGCGATATGTGAGGAGCTGGAGCCCGGGTACCCCGACGTGGAGACTGACTACGCGTGGATAGACGCGTGGAGCTACTGGGCCATAATGAGGCCCGGCTACTACGACGTGGTGGTTATGCCCAACCAGTACGGGGACATCATGTCGGATATGAGCGGCGCCGTCCAGGGGAGCATGGGGCTGGCCGGCAGCATAAACGCCGGTGACAGGCACTGCTACGCGGAGCCCACCCACGGCTCGGCGCCCGACATAGCCGGCAAGGAGATAGCGAACCCCACCTCATTGATGCTGTCAGTGGGGATGATGCTGAACTGGCTTGGAGACAAGCGAGGCGACCAACGGTTGAAGGACGCGTGGAGGGGCGTCGACGCCGCCGTTGACATGGTGCTGGCGGCGAGGAGGGTGAGGACGCCGGACCTCGGGGGCTCCAGCTCCACGGCCGAGTTCGGGGACGCCGTGGTCGAGGCGCTTGCCCCGGCCTGATCCCTTTGCGTAAACGGTTTAACGCTGTAAGGCGTATCTTCACGGTATGCGGGAGTACGAGGACAAGCTCAAGAGGATCATAGAGGAGCAGGGCATCAGGGCCGAGCACCTCTCCTTCGAGACCAGCTGCCACAGCGTCGCCGACGCGGCGGAGACGGTGGGCGCCGAGCCCGAGGACTTCATAAAGAGCATATGCATGGTGGGCGACGGCGGCGAGGTCATCGTGGCCATAGTGAAAGGCGAGGACAGGGCAAGCACATCCCGCGTCGCCAAGGCACTGAAGAGCGGGAGGCCGCGGGTGGCGGTCCCCGACGAGGTGCTGGGCTTCACCGGTTTCCCGGTGGGTGGCACCCCGGGGTTCGGGTTCGAGGCAACCTACCTCGTGGACCCCAAGGTGCTTGAGAAGGACTTTGTCTATCTGGGTGGCGGCTCGGACTGCGCTCTGGTGCGTATGTCGCCCCGTGAGCTGGTGCGGGCCAACGGGGGCCGCGTGGTCAGGGTCCGCAAGTAGCTACCTGTTGTCTCTTAGGAACCTTCTTCGGGCTTCCTCTAGTTGCTGGGCCTTGGTGTGCCGTGCCTGGGGCTCGGTGGTTAGGTAGTCATGCAGATTGAGGGGGCCTTTGTGTTTCTTTGTTCTGGTTAGCTTTTTGTCGTCATGGGAGGCCCTTGGCATGGCTGTACATTGTCTGGGTTTATTTAGTTTATGTGGACTCGTCTTAGGGATGATGGTTTCTTGTTACATGCTACCTGTAATTAGCGTTTTTTTTGGCTACTTCTGTTTCGGGCTGCATTTCCCGTGTTTAATATGTATTACCGGGTCTTTTCGTATAGGCTCGTCTCATTTTTAGCTTCATTTCAATATGATATGTAGTTATTAGTGGGGGCTGAGAGTAATTCTTGCTCAGTTTGACGAGTTTGGGTGTTGAGTATGTCTGAGATAAGAAAGACCATAGAGGCGAACAACAAAAAGTTCAGCGAGTTCATAAGGAAGGGAGACGCCGAGGCGCTTGCGTCTCTCTACACCAGGGACGCCAGCCTGCTGCCGACGGGAAGCGCGGTGGTGAAAGGCAACGAGGCCGTGCGGGAGTTCTGGTCGGGAGCCATAACCGGTCTGAAGCTGAAGGACGCCGACCTGAAGACGGTGCAGGTGATCGGTGAGGGCGACAGCGTGACGGAGATGGGCGAGTACCACCTCAAGATGGAGGAGGGCGAGGACAGGGGCAAGTACGTGGTGCTTTGGAAGAGCACCCCTGAGGGCTGGAAGCTTCACTGGGACATCTGGAACACTAGCGAGGCGCCGACAGAGTAGACAGATACAAGAGCACTCCTATTTTTTTCTGGAAGTCTAGCGGCAGCGTGTGAAAAACTTACAATGCCCGTGGGAAGGTTTGCCCCGGGTACTTAATATATGGGGGATCTAAATTAGCCTGTAGTTGCTTGTCGCCGCCTCGTAGGCTACGGCGCCCTGGGCTACGAGCCTGTCCAGCGCGGTCTTTATCTGGCCTCTTGTGAGGGTGAGGTGGAATTGAAGGTCTGCGGCGCGGGCCCTGCCTTCCTCTAGGATTAGGGCGAGGGTGACCTTGTCCATGTTGGTGTACCTGCGTAGGGTCTGCATTTCAGAGGCTTCTCCATGTCGCCCTGAATATAACCTTATCGATCAATGACGAACACGGGTTAGACAGTTGACGAAAAAAGGGGTTATTTGAGGGGCCGCTTCACGTACTCGGTTATGTTGATGCCCCGCTTCGACAGCTCCTCGAAGAACCTGCCGCTTAGCCTCTCGTCGTAGCCTATCCACGCAGGGTGAACGACGCCTGGGCGGTCGAACTCGCCGCTGGCGATCATCTGGGCGACCACGCTGCACGGGTAGGCGGTGGTGCGGGCCATGGCGCTTATGTCGTTCTCGAAGTCGTGGAGGTCGATGAACTCGTAGATATAGGCGGTGGGCCCGCCATCCCTGGTGCCCGTGACCTCCACGCGCTGGCAGATGGCGTCTCCTTCCTCGGGGCCGTACTGGAGGTGCCTGTGGCCCAGGGCCACGAACACGTCGTACGGGGTGACCTCGGCGCTCTTCACTTTGATGGGCTCCTGGTCGAGGAGGTGGAGCCGCTTGAGCGTGGTCCAGGTCTCGCAGTGGCCGGGCCAACGTACGGTCTTGCCGACCGCCGTCTTGACGCCTTCGAGGCCGAGGTGCTGGATGACGTCGGTGAGGCCGCCTGTGGTGAACGCCTCGGTCTTGCCGATGGGCTCCGGGAAAGTTACTTCCTCGGGGTCGCTGAGGTTCTCGATGGTCACCGTCTCGCCGTCTATGAGCACGGTGCTTGTGCGTAGGTTGGTGTCCACGGCGTAGGGCCAGTACCAGCTTATCTTGTATCGGAGGGGGTTGCGGTAGCCGGGGGTGTCTCTCTGGGGGAAGCCGCCGCACCAGACGGTCATGCCGTCTGTGTGGTCTAGCATGCGGGCTCCCACGCCGCAGAGGACCCTGTCTGTTCCAACGTCGAGGCCGATGTGGGGGACCACGGTGACGCCCGCCTTCTCCGCCTCCTCGTTTTGGCTGAATATGGTGTCGAACCCGGCGGCCACGTCGGCGTAGCCCACCCCGGCCTCTATGGCGGCCTCCACGGCGGCGTCGCAGAAGGGCCTGGGGAGGGCCGAGGCCACGACGTCGAAGCCGCTCTTCATGAGCTTGACCGTCTCCCGTTTGTCGGTGGCGTCCAGCTTGACCACGGTGGTCTTGTCGCCTCCGACCCGCTCCACATAGGCTTGGGCCTGCTCGGTGTTCATGTCTGCTGCAGTTATCTCGTCTACGTGGGGCTGGGCGTCCAGGTCCTTGAGGAGCCCGTAGCCCATCTTACCCACGCCTAGGACAAGGACTTTCATACGCGTGAAGGTAACCCGTGGATGTAATAAGGGTGTTCAATCGTAGCGTGTCGGGGCGGCGGGTGAGGGCTACTCCTGGGCGTAGAGCTCTATGTAGCCGCACTCCAGGCATCTTCTGCCCTTCACCGTCAGTGTGCGCACCTCGTCGCTCTTTATTATGAAGCCCTTCTTCTCGCCGGTCTTCTCGCGCCATTTGACGCGTTCTTCTCGGGTCGTCTCGACGCCCCCGAGGTTCATGCTTGACATGGGGTTCATCATGCCGCTCATCATGGGGCTGGACGAACTCGTGGTGACCTCCACGTACGCCTCCCCCTGGATCATCTCTCCTCCACACTTGGGACATTCACTCAAAGCAGGGCCCTCATCAACTGTGATTCACTGAGTGCCTGTCTGGTAAAAATGGTTTGCGGAAACGAAGGCAAACAGAGTGAACTCGGCGAGTTATTAGAGTAAAAGGTGACTGTGGCATCCATAAAAATGAGCAAAGCCTCCACCACACTGATTATTCTAGTTACATGGAAGTAGCGTTTTTGGGGTGCGTTTTCGTGTTCGGTGGATGACAC
>CAZEMD010000083.1:0-8155 GCA_964513225.1 uncultured Candidatus Bathyarchaeia archaeon
ACTTCACCGACAAGGTCAAGGAGAACGGCCTGGTGCTGGGCAGCAGCTGGGGCACAAGCATACTCCGAATGATGCCGGCGCTGATAATCACCAAGGAGCAGATCGACGAAGGCTTGGGGATATTGGAGCAGACCCTCGACGAGACCGTGAAGAAGTTCGATCTCTGATTTTATAACTAATCAACCCCATTTTTTCCTATGAAGTTCAGCCGAGAGGTCCTTGATTTCTGGGAGAAAGTCAAGAATGAAAAAGGTATCAAGGGCGCGTTCACAGACGCCTACGGGCTTGGAGACACCCCCGAGCTTAAACAGGAGCTTCTTAACTTGGTGCTCGAGGGAAAGAAACGCGCCTCTACGTCTCTGGTGAAGGAGGGCGAGCTCGAGGGTTGGCCTGAACCCGAGGTAGGGCAGTACAACATCATTCTAGACGGATGCGATGAGCCCGCCGCCGTCATAAAGACCCTGAGCGTCAGGAGGTGCAGGTTCAGCGACGTGGATGGGGAGCACGCCTACTGGGAGGGAGAGGACGAAAGAACCCTAGAATCTTACATTCGTGAGCACACAAGGTACTATACGAGGCGCGGCGAAGCCCTGGGGTTCAAGTTCACCCCGGACATGGAGGTCATACTAGACCGCTTCGAGCTGGTGTACCCCGATATATGACCTTCACAGAGAAACATCTCTTGAAGAAAACTTCAAGTAAACCATGTGTTTTTGAAGAATATATACATTTACCATTACGCCGCCTGCTTTTTACAATTCAAAACCGCGACTAAAAACCATGAACATAGTCGTGGTGTTCAAGGTGGAGCGCCTAGAGGTGGAGCAGGGCGAGCACCCCACCTCCTACGGCAAAGGGATGACCTAGGCGGCCCCGTATAGGATGCTGTTGAACAGCAGCTTGAAGGTCGCCCTGTTCTGGTTCCTGAAGTGGGGCATGCACCCAAGCAGCAGTATGGAGCCGTCGCCTGCGGGGCACTCCGCCACCGCCGCCAGGCCACGGAGATGCTTCTCGCCCAGTATCCAACCGCTGAGCAGCGGGTCCGCCTCGGGGTACCACGCCACCGCGTAGCCGTCCTTCACCTTGAACGCGGGGCTGTGCAGGTACATCACGGCCTCCTCGCGGCTGAAACCGTAGCCCACCGGGTGCGTATCGTCCACCATGACCCTGAGGAGGCTACCGGGGCAGTAGAGCTCCTTCTGGTCAAGCCCCTCAGTCGCCAGCTCGGCGCCGGCCCACAGCTCCTTCACCGCGTACTCACACGCCCTGTTCAGCGTAACCACCGTGCCCCCGTCCTCGAGGAACCTGAGCACCTCCCGGTTGCCGCTCTCCTCGACGCCCCGGCGGTACACCGGCTCGTACATCCCGGCGTCCATCCAACCCTGGCCCTTCATGCCGTCCATCACTATGTCCCTGGTCATGTCCGGGAAAACCAGCACGTCCACCTTCTCCCTGAGCCCCCCGGCGCGCACGTCCTCTGGGTACAGGTTCACGTACGTGTAGCCGTACTCCTCCAGCGCCATCCTGAGCCAGCCCTCGTCCGCGTTGGGCAGGTGCGCCCTGTAGACCCCCACCGTGGGCCTGACCAGCTCGAAGCAGTCCTCCGGCAAATCGTCGAGGCCGTAGAAGTCCAGACCCAGCTCCTCGGCGAGCTCATGGATGAGAGCCCTGCCGCCCTCGACCATGAAGGCCCCAGGCTTCAATGTGACGCCGTCCAGCTCCAGGACGCCCATGCACCTGCTCAGGCTGTGGCCGGCGTCGAGGAACCTGTTCGCCGCCTTGTACGAGTAGTTGGGGACCGCGGAGAACGCGTAGTATTTCTTGCCTCGTCTATGCACCGCGCCCTTGGGCAAGGCGGGCATGTCAACGGGTTCCAGCTTCGCCTCGAACGCCGTGTCCACCCTCTTCACCTCGACGCCCAGCTGCAGGCTCACCGTGTGAGCCGTCACGTCGTAGGGAACCTTGGGCGGCGCCTCCGGGCTCTCCCTGAGGTCCGGGTAGACCTGCCTCTCCATCAGCGTCTTGGCGAAGTTGCCGTACGCCTGGGCGTACAGAACCACGTGGCTGCCCGCCGGGTACTCGACGCCGTCCGCCGTGAACGGCTCCTCCGCCGCGTGGACCTCCACGTCCCCCATCCTTAGGACCCAGATGAGCTCCTTGACGGCCCCGGGGTCACGCTGAGCCAGCGGGATCACGAAAGCGTAGGGCCCGCCCGACGGCTCCAGCGCCCTCCGCCCCATCGCCAGGGTGCCCCTGAGCCAGCGCTTCCTGTGCTTAGCGGCGGTCTGGAGGCACGCCCAGGCCGCTGTGAGCTCGTAGTCTATGATGTCCCTGAGGGTCCAGGAGCCTCCCTTCCACGGGATGGGGTGGTTCCACCTCGAAGCCTTGGGGTTGAACCCCCTCTCCGTTTCCATCTCCTCGGCGTCGATCTCTATGGGCGACGCGATCTTCACCGACGCCGCCTCGCTGAGGATGCGTATGCCGCCGTGGTGGTGCTGGTACGCCCTGGCGGGGGTCCACGCGTCGAACACCCAGTGGGTCGCCACCCCGCCCTTCCCCTCCCGGGCCAGCGCGTCGGCCATGCTTATGCCCATGAAGTTGACGCCGCTGGTGAGCACCGGGTCTATGTTGGGCTCGTAGGGGTCTATGAAAGGCGGCACGTAGAACCTGGGCCCCCTGCTCCCCATCTGGTGTATGTCGTAGACTATCTGGGGGTGCCACCTGTTGTGAACGTGCTCGATGGCTAGCTGGGTCTCCTTCAACGTGAACATGTACCAGTCACGGTTGTTGTCGTGGCCCGCGTACTCGTGGTAGACATACGGCGGCCCGCTGCCCTCGTACTCCGTGCCCAGGTACCTGCCGTACCAGTCGCAGACGATCCTGTTCCCGTCGGGGTTCAGGCTGGGCACCAGGAGGAACACGACGTTCTCCAGCACCTCCGCCATCTCCGGGCTGTCCTCCGTCGCCAGCCTGTGGAGCAGCTCCATGCTCATCTGGCTGCCCCCCACCTCGGTGCTGTGGATGCTGCAGCTGATCATCGCCACCGTCTTCCCCTTCTCGACGAGCTCGGCGGCCTCCTCCTCGCCGAGCCCCGCGGGGTTACCCAGCCTCAGCTGTATCCTCCTGAGCTCCTCCAGGTTCTCAAGGTTCTCGGGCGAAGATACGGTGGCCAGCAGGAACGGGTTGCCCAGCGTGGTCTCCCCCAGCTCCTCCACCTTGACCCGAGGCGACGCCTCGCCCACCTTCATGAAGTACTCGACTATCTCCGGCCAGTCGGCCAGCTTACGGTCCGTGCCCACGTTGAAGCCAAGATGCTCCTCGGGGGCCGGGACTCCTTCGATTGACATGGTTTAGAATAGATCAAACCTCTAGTTAAGGTCAACGAATAAACCTAAGAACCGGGAGGACAACCCATAGAGAATGGACGCGGAGCCCAGAGAGGACGAATTCAAGGAAGTAACCGGGGCCGAAGACACCGTTGAACAAGTGGGCGGGACTGAAGAGGCGGAGAGAGAGGTAAAGAAGGGACCTAGGGAGCCCAACAACACCGACTACCTTGCTGGGGCCATGCTCGCCAACGGGATAGTGTGGATATGGATGCAGGCGCTGAGCCTCATAGGGGAAGACGCTTTAATCATACCTACGAGCCTCTTGGCGGACCTCAGCTTCCTCATCTACATCTTCGCCGGCTATTACTCGGCGACCCAGGTCTGTAAGAGGGCCGACACAGGGCATCTTATAGTTGGGCTGAAGACGGCTGGCTACGCCTCGGCCATGGCGCTGGTTATAATGCTCACCATGATCAGCCAACTGAACATAGGCATAGCGTTGTCCATCTCGATAAGCCTCTTCGCCGGCAGCGTTCTGGCCGGCTACATGCGTATCAGGAAACGCCTCCAGAAGAGGCGGCTTGAGATCGAGGCAAGTCCTTAAATCTACTTCGACTCTACAAGACATAGCACCCGTGACTCGCGATGTTTTGGGATGAAGAGCTAACGCCTGAGGACGTTGATGGGATTATTGAGTGGACGGCGAGGGAGATATACAGGTACGGAATGGAGACCGCTGCCATACTCTTCCTCGAGAGCTACAAGCCCATGAGCAGGGTTGGTGCGAGCATGGGCCAGGTCTTTCTTTTCCCCCTTCTGCCCCTCTTCGGCGACAACGCGATAGTCAAGGGGGACCAGTTCTTCCGGACCTTCCAGGAGCACGAGAACGTGGAGAAGCTTATACAGAGGCTGGAGGATATAGCCGCACACGGGATAGAGCCTAAAGAAAAGAAGACAGATACGAAAGAGAAGAAAGAAGATGAGGAGGAAACGGAAGAGAAACCTTTACAGGAAAAGAAGGGTTGGAGGAAGTATCTTCCTTTTTGACTTCAATATGATGGGATTACTGTGTTTCGACCATCCTCAATGCTTCATGGTTACCTAAATGTCTCTCTCATCGGATAAGAGTAACAATCAGTCACACATTAAATAGTCAGATTATAGACATCAACATGCTCTAACTGAATATGTCATTTGCCTATTTCTAATAACTTTAGGCATAAAGATAGTAAAATATTAGCAGATCATGGGCATCCTAGAAATAAGTATTATATATACAGAATAATGATACAAAACTAAGTCTATCATTCATTGAGACCCGTACCGCGCTCCTTAAGGGATGACGCTGTGAGGCTCATTGGATAGGCTAAGAAAAACAGAAGGAAAAAAAATGGCAATAATAGTAACAGGACGATTAATGACCTTCATACTAATGGTTCTGACATTCATAGTAATGTACTACTACATGGCGATAAACAAAGAGGAAGAATACAACATCAGGACACTGCCGGCGATGACAGCTATCCCTGAGGCCGTAGGGAGGGCCGCGGAGATGGGGCAACCGGTCTTCTGGACCCCAGGCATCTCAGGCAGCCTAAACGACTCCACGCAGGGACCCCAGGTTCTTGCGGCCATAAGCCTCCTCGAGTACTTGACAGAGGAGTGCGCAAAGGCAGGAGTAGAGTTGGCTGCGTACTGTCCTTTGCCGGACGCCATGCCCCTCGTCGAGGAGACTATGAGGACGGCGTATCTTCGGCAGGGCAAACCTGAGGAGTTCAACGTAGAACAGATAGTGTTCATCTCTGGGCAGTCAGCGTATCTTAGCGGCGTGCTGGGGTACTTCCAGAGAGCAAAGCCTGCATCTAACATACTGGTCGGCGGGTTCTACTACGAGGCCGTCGTAATCGGCGAGGCAGGGAACACCATCGGCGCGATGCAGATCGGCGGAACCAACAACACGCACCAGATGCCGTTCCTAGTGGCGACATGCGACTACATGTTGCTAGCAGAGGAGCTGTTCGCAGCCGGTGCATCCATCAGCAGGAACCGAGACGAGCTGGGGTCCATCAAGGGAGAGGATATCATGAAGCTTATCCTCGCAGCCATAATCGGCGTGGGCTTCCTACTCGGCGCAGCGGGTATAACGATAGTCGCGGATGCGTTGGGGTGGTGATGAGAAATGTCACAGATGCTTAAACGAGAAGTCGTGTACGCCATCACCGGCATTGTCACCGTCATAATGTTCCTTGAGTACTTCTTCTTCCCCGAGTCTCAGGCTTGGGCGGAGATTATCAGGACCTGGTCGGTAATCATCTACAACATCTCCCTCGGGCTCGGCGCCGTGCGTCTTACCATGGCTCACAGCATGAACGTCCAGAGGAGACGAGAGAACTGGGCGTTTAGCGGAGTTCTACTCGCAGGCTTAGCGATAATGCTGCTTACAGGACTTGCCGGATACTTCATGACAGGACAGCAGACCAACAACGCCATCTACAACTGGCTGTTTAACTGGGTCTACACGCCACTGGGCGCGACGCTCTACCCCATCACAGGGTTCTACATCTTCTCAGCCGCGTACAGGGCCTTTAGAGCTAGGAACATCGACGCCGCCCTGATGCTCATCGCAGGCTGCTTCGTCATACTGAGCAACGCCCCCGTGGGCGAGGCCCTCTGGATCGGGTTCGCTACCGTCGGCGAGTGGTTCAGGTTCACCGGACAGGTGCCGGGGATGAGGACCTTCGCACTGGTGGGAACCCTCGGGATGATCGCATACGGCTTCAGAGCGCTGCTGGGTAAGGAACGCGGGTTCTACGCGGGAGGCGAAGAGTAATGGGCTTCTCGCTAGCCAACATCGACCGCCGGGTATTCTACTGGATACTCTTCATCGCGTTGATGGTGCCGTTCCTCAACCCCATCGGTTTCCCCATAAAGATCGCTGAGAACACCAGGGACCTCTACGAGGGAATCACAGAAGACTCCGTTGAGCCGGGCGACGTGTGGGTCATCAACTTCGGCTACGGCGTAAGCGCTTGGCCGGAGTGCCACCCCGGAGTGACTGTCTGCGCCAAAGCCCTGCTCAGGGAAGGCGCCCACGTTATACTCATGGGGCCACACACAGACGTAGAGCTCACGTACAAGCACCTCTTAGACACGGCTAAAGAAGACTTCGACGCGGCAACATACGGCGAGGACTATGTGTTCCTCGGCTACATCACCGGAGGCGAGTCGGCGATAGCCCAGCTGGCCTCCAACATGCGGAGCGTCTACCCGACAGACCACTTCGCCACACAGCTTGACGACATACCCATGATGCAGGACGTCAACACATGGCACGACGTCTCAGGAGTCCTGTCCTCGGACACTGGAGACTGGGGCGGATACTTCCTGACGCAGTGGCAGGAGCCATACGGAGTGCCCATGGCGCAGATCGGGATCGCGATGCTAGGCTCGACGGGCATCCCCAGATGGCTGGCCGGCAACTACTTCGGCATGAGCGTCGGCTCAAGAGGCGGCGCCGAGCTGGAGATGCTTATCGGTGAGCCGGGCGACGCAATCATCGCCATGGACAGCATCAGCGTGAGCCACCTGCTCATCGTGATAGCCGTAATAGTGGCAAACGTTGGCCTTCTACTTGAAAGAGGGAGGAGAAGCTAAATGGCGTATCCAACAGCTACAATGGAAGTTATCGGTCTCTGGACCGGCTGGATCCTGATGCTAACGATCTACAGCTACCCGCTGTACAAGGAGAACCCGGTGTACCGGTTCTCTGAGCACCTATACATAGCCGTCATGCTGGCGGTGAACCTAGTGGTGAACTTCAGCAACGTCATGAGGATATGCGTAACCCCGATGATGCAGGGAGACTTCCTGATGATCGTACCACTGATACTAGGTATCATGATCTACACGATGCTGATACCCGAGTACCGGTGGGTGAGCAGGTACCCCATCGCGATACTGGTAGGAGCCGGCTTCGGCCTCGGCATAAGAGGGTCCATCGGCCCCAACATCCAAGATGCCATCGTGAGCACCATCACCAGGCCGACCGACGGAGGCGCCATGGCGTGGATCAACTTCCTGTACATAGCTGTAGGGCTAATCAGCAGCGTACTGTACTTCCTGTTGACCTACGAACACTCAGGCGCGCTACAGGCGCCCACACGGATAGGACGACTGTTCATAATGGTCGCCCTGGGAGCCTACTTCGGCAACACCGTGCTGTTCAGGTTCACGATGCTGACGGGCAGAGCACAGTTCTTCCTACAGGTCCTGAAGCTAATACCTATGTAACAAACCCACTTTTTCTTTTCTCAATCTTATCTAGGCTCTCCAGCAGATGTTATAAGCTGTGACCGGTGAGTCAAGGTGATCGCCTTGGACAAGGAGACGCTGGACAGGCTGCTGGCGGACGAGCACTTGCTGAACCGGGTGAAGATGGAGTGCCTTCTGCTGCCCTACATGGGGCTGAGGCCGGTCAGCCAGATCACCATCCCCGCCGAATATCCCGGCGGCCTGGAAATGGGGGAGATGATAGACCGCGCCTTGAAGCCCCACATGGAGCGGCTGCAGGCCATAACGGAGCCCAGAGCCAAGATACAGGCCATCCGGGATGCCAGGAAGCTCATGGAGGCACAGTTCGAGACGGAGGTCGAAGGCTCCGAACCCTACAAGGCGTACTATGGCTGGAGCGATAGGCTCGGGTTGAAATCGGAGCAGGCCCAGGTCCGGCCAACCGTCCACGAGATATTCCTGTACAAAGACAGAAGAGACGGGAGGGAGCTGAAGAGGCTGCTCAATGATCGGATGAAGATCAGGGCCAGGGTTCA
>CAZEMD010000084.1:0-8129 GCA_964513225.1 uncultured Candidatus Bathyarchaeia archaeon
GCGACCATCTTCCTAACCCGCCTCGCCTTAGCCAGCCACTCCTGAAGGATGGTCCTGTCCCCCGTGGTGTCAAACCTGTGCCACTGGTCGACGTACTCCCCGTAGCCTTCCTTCACCTGATGAGGCATGAGACCGACGAACGCGTTGTCAAGGTAAGTCCAGTCCCTTAGGACCGGGAAGTCCCTGCGAATAGAGGAGACATCCATGAAAGCCTCACCCATAATGGATCATATGGTAGGCGTTACCGTGTTTAAACTAAGCTATCCGCCACGGGCACCACGGTCAGACGTATAAGTTGGTCTTCTTCGTCTGCCGACTCAAGCCGTCCATAACGAGACGCGTTCTTGACCCCAGCATCGTCTTCTCGCTCGGCTCTAGGCCCACCTTGCCTCCGCTGCTCTCCTGGGCGAGGAACCCGGCAAAAAGGGCGAAGGGGCAGACATACGTGCCTGACACCAGTCTCCTGCAGTCTCCCCCAAACATGCAGCCTCTCAGGTTGAACCTGAACGACCGGGAGTCCTCCATAACCGCCGTCGCCTTTTCAGCGACGCCTGAAGATTCCAGAAGTTCGCAGTACCTGTCCAGCGTCTTCTCGACGTCATGGATCTTTATCAGCCCCATGGTGGGCACGCCGGTCACCTTGTATAGGCTGTCACGCATAAGACCCACCAGGGACCTGAAACGGGTGACGGGGATTATGCTGGCCGAGACCTGCACGTAGCTCAGGAACAAGCCGTGGAGGAGTGAAACCACATCCAGCTCACTCTGCTCCAGTGTTGCGTGGAAACCTTGAGAAGCGTCAGAGCCCACGGCGAATCAGGGAGCATTCAATCATTTACTGATTAAACGGTTGTCCCCCGTTGATATAGAACAATAACTACGACAGTTGACTAGGATAGATCAAAAGATAGAGAAGGGGTGGCTACTCCCTGATGGTCTTGAGCTCGCGTACCTCGACCGCGCCCAGATACATCTCCTCGAGCTGCGGATGGTTCAGCAACTCCTGTGCGCCGCCCTCGAACGTGAGCCTGCCGCCTCGCATCATGTAAGCGTAGTCGCCCACGGCCAGTGCGCGTCTCGCGCGCTGCTCCACCAACACTATCGGAAGACCCGTCTCGTCGGCCATGTCCTTGAGCTGCTTCATGACGTCGGTGACCAGCTTAGGCATGAGCCCGGCGGTGGGCTCGTCCACCATCATTATCTTGGGGTCCCTCATGAGCACCATCCCCTCGGCGAGCATCTGGCGCTCGCCCCCGCTCAGTGTGCCGGCCGCCCTCGGCATGAAGCCCTTGAGCACCGGGAAGAGGTTGAACACGAACTCCATCTTGTCCCTGATCATGTCTTGGTCCTTCACGGTGTAGGCCGCCATCTTGAGGTTGTCGCTGACGGTCAGGTTGCTGAATATGTTGCCAACCTGTGGCATGTACCCTATGCCTAGCTTGGTTCTCTCGTAGGCCGGCATCTGGTTGATCCTCTGGCCCTCGAAGTTTATGTCGCCGCTGTAGACGGTGGCGAGGCCCATGATGGCTTTCAGGAGCGTGGTCTTACCGACGCCGTTTGGGCCGACGACTATGGTTACCTCTCCGTCCGGGACCCTGAAGTCAAGGTCGTATATGACATGGATAGGCCCGTAACCCACGTTCAAGCCCTTGGTCTCGATGATGTACTTGCTTCCCATCTCACTCACCCAAGTATGCCTTGATCACCCGCTCGTCCTCGAAGACCTCCTCGGCGGTGCCCTCTGTGACAAGCTTGCCTCTGTCCATCGCGAAGACGTGGTCTGCGTACTGGGCGGCAACCTCGAGCCTGTGCTCGATGACGAGGAACGTGATCCCCAGCTCGTCGCGGAGCCTCAGCACGTGGCTGAAGATCTGGTGGCAGAGCACGGGGTCGATGCTGCCGACAGGCTCGTCGAGCAGTATGGTTTCGGCTCCCGACATCAACGCTCGCCCAATCTCAAGTAGTTTGAGCTCTCCCCCGCTGAGAGTGTTCGCAGGCTTGTTCCAGACGTGTGTAAGGCCGAGAACCCTGAGGAGCTCCGACGCCCGTCTCACGGCGTTTATCTCGCTGTCAACCCACGTTGGCTTGAAAAGTGAAAGCGCTATGTTCTCCCCTGCGTTGTCTGGCAACGCAACGAGCATGTTCTCTAGCGTGGTGAGGCTTAGGAACGGGGAAGCGATCTGGAATGTGCGTACCAGCCCCCTACGGGCGATCTTGTACATGTCCTCGCTGGTAATGTCCGCCTCACGGTAGTACACGTGTCCCTCCTCGGGCACGTATATACCCGAGATGCAGTTCACCAGCGTCGACTTGCCGCACCCGTTAGGGCCGACCAGAAGATAGATCCCGCCCTCTTTCAAGCCGAAACTGACGCCATCGTTAGCAGCGAACTTGCCGAAATACTTGTGAACATTGTCTATTTTCAGTACTTCCGACATACAGGCATCAACTATTCTATAGCGTCGGGTGTCTGTTTAAATATTTTTGCCGGAATACTAAATTCGTATCTTATATTAACAAATGGTTTATTAATTTTTAAAAAAAATAAAAGAGATTTTGTTTTTGTGTGCTTATCTTGATGTTGGTGTGTAGCCAATTACATTTGTGTACCATGTAACGCTATCAGTTACCATGTCGTACAAACCGGCAACCTTATCCCAACCGACGCCTTCGTCGTCTATATCATAGTACCAGATCTGGTAGTTGCTTGCGTATCTGTCTCCGTCCTCGTTTAGCTTGTTCCAACCGCTGGCGCCGAAGCTGTTCTCGCAACTAGTCGGCTGTAGTGCTAAGTTTATCAATGCATCTGTGCTTTGGGACTCGAGTATCGTCTCTGCAAGTATCCAGCCGATGTCATACGTACAAGCGGTATAGTAACCATATGGCATTCCTACGAGTGCCCAATATCGGTCATATAGCGCGTTGTATTTCGATGATTCTGCTGGTGCAGCCATCGTGCTGTAGAGCTTCAGATGGGCTGCCTGTACAGGGGAGTCGTCCCTTATCTGTGATGTTAGTGCTGTTCCGTCGCTACCGAACCATACGACTCCGTATACTGTCGGATAGTCCACAGCTTGCTGGATCATGTTGGCTACTTCCTCGAAGCCGATGACCTCTACTGCTATGTGTTCCATGCCGTATGTGTCAACTGCTGCCGAGAGCTTGTTTTCTGCTTGCTGTAGATAGCTTGAGAACTCCTGGACCTCAGCTGCGTACCTGATCTTATCAAGTTCCACTCCTCCGCCTTCCACGAACATGGGCTGGTATATGTTCCATATCCCATCTGCCCAAGAGTCGCCGCGCTGTATAGTTACAACAGCCTCGATACCGTGGCTCTCAAGCATTCTGGTGATTGCTGGGGCCTGTACCAGGTCTGTTGGGCACATTCTCAGCAGGTTGTCGTCTGGGATGGCAATGGTTGGGCTGGTGGAGGATGCGCTCCACATCAACATGTCGTTGTCGTTACAGTAGCTTAGAGCTCCCGAAGCGTGGCTTGACCAGCCGCCGCCTATGAATATGTTGACACCTATGCTCTTGAAGCCTTGGACCTTTTCGAGGTGGACTGCAGCTTGACTGGTTGCGTCGTCAATTAGATATTCGAACTCTACGTCGTAGCCTAATTTGTCTGCGTATGCGTTGAAGTCTGGTACCATCATGTCTTTTATGTGTGGTGTGTTTGTCTCTAGAGCGGTCGTCGTTGAGCTTATGTAGCCGAGTTGAATGGTTTCGCCATCAAGTGGCAATTTTTCAACTTCAACTGGAACTTCAATTGTCTCTCCCTCTCCTTGTGGAGCGGCGAAGTATCCTACTCCTCCCCCGACGACGAGTCCTACGACAAGTAGTACTATTGCTAGGGTGTTACCTTTCATTTCCAAGTTTAGTTTCACCTTGTTGTCTGTCGCAGAGATTAATTTCTCTATTTACATTATATAAGGTTTTTACATGCAACCGTTCAGGAAATAAATAAAACCATATAAAATAACATTATTTCGTTCTATAATGATTGATCTAAGCAAAAAACCCTTATTTTAGCCTGCTTTCACGAACGGTACTGTATATTCATGAAAAGTATTATTAATTCATATAGTTAGAACCGTTGTGGGTTACAACATGTTAATCCCAGCGATTTGGATAGCGGCTCTGACTTATGCTAGTGAGCTCACACTGCTCAGCATGGGTTTCACGCTGACATACCTGACGGCGAAGGTACCCAACTTCGCACACGGAACATACGCAGGCATAGGCATCTACGTAAGTTATACTTTCTCCAAAATCCTTGGATTTTCACCCTATCTTGGGTTCCCTCTGTCGTTCATAATTGGAGGCCTGATCAGTATACTCATCTACTTGCTGGTGATCGGTGTACTTCAAAGATTGGGGGGAGGAGCAATCGTGCTAACCATTTCAACACTGGCGATACAGATCTTCCTAGCAGGCGCAACCAACATCTATGCTTTCTGGCTGAGAGCAAAATACAACACATATGCGCAGTTGTTCCTTCTAAAGGATGCTGACTTTAAAGTAGGTGGCTTCCCGGGAATATTCATAGTTTCTGTGGGGCTTACAAGCGCCTGTGTATTAGTCCTGCACTATATGCTAACGAGAACAAGGATCGGTATAGCAATGAGGGCGACTGCAGAGGACTCAGAGCTTGCTTCGGTACTCGGAATCAACATCAATCAGATCCAGATTTTCAGCTGGTTCCTCACAGGAGGAATGGCTTGTCTAGCGGGATCGATGATACCCATGTGGTTCATGAGCACCCCAACGACCGGCGCCGCGATGATTACTCCCATCATGGCCGGTAGTCTGCTGGGGGGCTTCGAAAACGTGTACGGGGCCGTCATAGGCGGTATCGTGGTCGGCGTATCAGAGATCATGCTGACAACGTGGGGGAGCGCCTTACTCGGGTCTTGGGTGGGCGAGTACAGGCCTTTGGTCCCGATGTTATTCCTTGTTGCCGTTCTTTTGATAGAACCTCGTGGTCTACAAGGAGCGTGGGAAAGGATGGTCGCCAGCGACACAGGGCAATCGATACTGAAATCACTAGGGTTGCTTAAGGAGGGACCGGTAACATGATACAGGAAATCGCGGTAGGATTGCTCACAAGCGGCGTAGCAGTTGAAGGTAGTTCGAGGCTCATCGTAGACATAGCCATGTATTTCGGTCTATTCGTAATAGTGGCTATGGCCCTTAACTTCCAGTATGGAAACGCAGGCATACCCAACATGGGATGCGCCGTACAGGTTATCATTGGAGGCTTCACGGTGAGCGCCATAACGGTCCGGCTAATATTGACCTTAGCTGGCAATGCGGGTGTTGATGTTCTGCCTTGGAGATCCGACTATGATTGGGTTTACAATAGTCCAAGAAACGTCGACATTGTAAACAGCTGGCTTTCCGGTGAACCTTTATTCGGTATCTCAATGCTTCTATTCACGCTAGCCGTATCCCTTATACTAGGCGCCATCATCGGATGGCTGATCAGCTTACCTGCCATCCGGCTAAGGGCTACCTACCTGATGATCGTCCTGATCACCATGGCCGATGCCTCACAGATCTTCGGAAGGAATGTAGTCTGGATAAGCGGCGGAACACTAGGAATATTCGTCCCGGACATATTCAAGTGGTACCCGGGAGACCGGACCATAGTGATGGCCATCATAACCCTGTTGATAGGCCTTGTCAGCTTCTTCATCTTCAGGACCATGCTGAACAGCCCCTACGGTAGACTTATGCGGGCCATACGCGAAAACGAAGTAACGGTGGGCAGCGTCGGTAAAAATGTAGTCGGTATCAGGCGGAACATACTCATGTTCGCCTCTGGCATCACAGCCATAAGCGGCTCAATGCTGGCGTTCTACTTCAGCTACGTCGTGGAAGCCAACTACCAGCGCGCCCTATGGACCTACTGGCCCTGGCTGATGCTCATACTCGGGGGACCCGGGAACAACGCCGGAACTTTCCTCGGGTGTGCACTGGTCATCGCGATGCGGCGGATCATAATTGTGCAAAAGTGGTTCCTGCAAAAGGTCTTCTTCTTCCCGGTGGCCTACTTCGAGCAGATCCTTCTCGGAGTGTTGCTGGTAGCGGTGATAATATTCAGACCAAACGGTCTCATCCCCGAGAAGCTACTCTACGTCCCCGGAGTCAACTACTCCAAGCTAGTGAAAGAGCGTGTGGAAGTCGACTGGAGGGCCGCGCCGAGAACCCGTGGGTCCAGCAGCGGCATCAAGGGAATAGCGTCCTTACTGTCTGGTGGAAAGAAGGAGGAAGAAGAGGAATGAACTACGACACCATCCTCTTCTGGGTCATGATAGCCATATGGATCATCATGCCCGCCTTCATAGTCTACGAGGAGATACGGGAAAGGAGAGCCCTCGCCGAGTCAGAGGCAGCCACGGAAGAAATGAAATCCGAGTAATCTATCCCTTTTTTTATATTGATTTAAAAACTTGAATAAAAACAGGGCCTACTCGGTTTTAAGCGAGTAGAGTGCCCCCAGGTCGCCCAGAGCGCCGTCGATCTTCTCGATGAGGCCCTGGACCTTCTTCATGGAAGGCTTCTTCTCGGCCCACTCGAACACGAAATCGTACTCGCCCAGGGTCATGCTGGCGTCGCTGATGATCTTCTGGGGCTCGTAGCAGTCCGTGTAAGTTTTCTGCAGGTTCTTCAGATAGGTTTCCCAGTCATTCTTATCGCTCTGCATTCTAGTTGGGTAGGGAACACACTTGTGGCTGAACTTCACCTCAGTGGACTTGGACATTTCCACGGCGACGCCCTCCAGAGTCTTTAATGCCTTCAGGAGCGGCGGGCCATAGATTCGAACATAAGTCTTTGCCATGGTAATCGAAAAAACAAGGGTAACTGAACGATAAAAAGCCTTTCCAAGATTAAATTATCTTCAATGCTTTGAAGGCTCTGTGTCGCCGCTGCCGCGGTCTTCCTCGGCCATCCTCTTCATGAGGATGCGGTACCTTCGGTACTTGTCGTCGATGGAGAACTTGGCTGGGTGGGGAGACACTGCATCGCCTCCGCAACGCGGGCACGTCTCCTTTAACGTGTATCGGCTGCAGCTCTTGCATCGCCTCAGGAGCCAAACCATCGGGTTACTCCCTCGTGAAGGCTAAGCTTCCGTCGATGTTCTCCCACGCATCTTCGGCGAACTTTACCACCATGTCTAGCGCGTACTCGGCCTTCTTATAGTCCTCCGCCATCAGCTGTATCCTGTACTTGGGGGCTCCCAGAGTGGTAATGCTGATGGTGGAGTCGTTGTCCTCGGCGACCACCTCGGCCTTCTGGAAAACGTCCTTGATCTCCTGTAACCCGAAGCTGGACATGGTCGAGGCCTCGAAGACGCCCTGTATCGTGACGCCCTTTATGACTATCTTTTCCTTGGCCATCTCGCTGAGAACATCGGCGACCTTCGGCTCCACTCCCGCCTCCGTCAGCGCGTCCACGCCCCTCTTGGAGGCTTCCTCCAGCCCCTCGTATAGGCTGTCGTAGTGTTCCACCAGCTTCACTCCCTGGCTCTCGAAGAGTGCCTCGGTCTCTGTGTTGAGCTGGTGGGCTGCCTGCGTCAGCAGGGTGACCGCCTTCCGCTCCTTCTTCCATGACTCGATCTTCTTACGCTTCTCGTCCCTGGTTACCCTTCTCAGGCTGAGGTCGACCTGTCCCTTCCCTGGGTCAGTTCTGAGTACCTGTAGGACGACTTTCTGGCCGGGCCGCACGTGGTTCCGGATGTTCCTCACCCACCTGCTGCTTATCTCGGAGATGTGTAGGAGGCCCTCCCGTTCCGTGTACTCGTCGAGGCTGACGTAGGCCCCGTAGCTCTCAACGCGCCGCACCGTCGCTACCACGAGTTCTCCGATTTCTGGCCACTCTGGTCGCCCTAGACTCATCTAATCACCCTAAAACGGATATTATGGCTGCGTTGATCTTGGCCTTCCCGCCGGTGGGCTCCGCGAGCACCTCGCCGCAGGTCTGGCACCTGACCAGGGTGCTGCTGTGGCTGAACACGATTTGTTCGCTCTCGCAGCTTATGCATCGTACGCGCAGGAACCTTGACGTGGGGCGGGGTATGAGGTGCTCCCATTCGGCCATGTTATACTACCTCCAGCTACTTGAGC
>CAZEMD010000085.1:0-8066 GCA_964513225.1 uncultured Candidatus Bathyarchaeia archaeon
GGTGGTCTTGTGGTCGAGGTCTAGAGAGTACTCGTACCCGAACTGGCGGTAGAAGAAGGGTATCCCGGCGAGGGCGCAGAGGTCGTAGCCGCCGGCCTCGGCGGCCTCGTCGAACCTCTCGTTCAGCATCCGTTGGAGGCCCCTGTTCCTGTGGTCGGGGTGGGTAGCGACGCAGCCCATCTCGGCGACTTCGAGCTCCACGCCGTCCATCACCCAAGTCTGGGGTATGAGCACGAGGACGGCGACGGCTTCGTCGCCATAAGTGACCGTGAAGACGTGGTCCATGGTCATGGGAGGGTAGAGGTTCAGAAGCCGCCTGACGATGCCGTCCACGTCCTCGTGGGGGAAGACGACCCTCATTAGCTCGTATACCTGCTCGACGTCGGCGTCGGAGCGAGGCTTCCTGAAGCTGTATCCGCCGTCTCCCATCGTGTTCCTCATGTGGAGCACATTTACCTGTATAAGAGTGTGGGTCTATTTCCGGCCGTTGAGCCTCACTTCTTCTCGTGCAGGTGCTCGACTACCAGCCTGTCGCCGTCGATCCTGACCTTGACGTACCCTTTCTCGTCCCTGAACGGGAACGCCGAGTCGGTCGCCACCCCGACCGGCACGTATATGTAGAGCTTGTTGTCTGACTTCCAGTACTTTCCCTTTCCTTCGAGCATCTGATCCCCGTTTACTCTTGGAGGCGTGGGGGAAAAGGTTTATCTGTAACCCCCTGGGTATTTCCTGTGGACATACTATAAGGAATACTGTTGATATGTCCGGAGGTATTTCTATGGAAAGCCATTTGGATGAAAACAGCTGGCCACAGACGTGCAGCGACCACAGCGCGGCCAGCTACAGAAGCTTTGAGACTCTACAGGAGTGCTTCAACGACCTTCACTTAATTCAACGCGTTATACTCGAGGAGGAAGGACAGGCGATGAGCATCGAGGAGGTGCTCGTGAGGGTGCTCGGCTTCTACAGGCGGTTCGTGCCCTACAAGTAGCCCAGACCGGCACAGAGTAATCCTCCCCTTTTTTTCAACTACGTGCCCCGATACGGACGACCATGATGAATAACGTAAAACCGAGGAGTATCGCCGCGTAGCCGAAGCCCGGGATGCCCCCATCCGTGTCAGTCGGCTCCTCGCCGAGCTGAGCCCACTGGCTCCAGCCGTGGATGTTGCAGTGAGCCCTGACCCTTACATCATTGTCCGGCGACCCGAGGACGTGCTCCACCGTGAAAACGGTGGCGGACTGCCCGCCCAGGTCCTCTATAGTGTAGACCTCTTCACCTACCTCTACCTCAAACGAGTCGACGTAATGCGAAGAAGAAGGCGACGAGTGTCTGATCTCTATCACCAACACGTCGTCGTCTCCACACCCAACCTCCTCAACGCTGATTACAGTGGGCACGTCACCGTGGACGACAACCGACGGGGTTATACATAACAGAAAGAGTGCTAGGCCGAGGAGAGGGGTTTTTTCTTCAAACCAGACATCAAGACAAGAGGAAACATGGGATATAAACAGAACATAAAAACCCACTTGCTCGGGCCGCAACTATCCCCGCGAAAACGAAGCCCTCGAACGGCATCTTTAATAAAGTTACCAATAGAACCTCGAAAGAGGGATTTGGTTGAGAAAGAGGGTTCTCGTTACCGGTGCAAGCGGCTACATAGCCTCTCAGCTTCTTCCAGCCTTAAGGAAGCGCTACGAGTTGACGCTGCTTGATATCAAAAAAGAGACAAGGGAAGGGGAGATGGTCGAGGATATCACCATCACAGACCTGTCGGATCATAACTTAGAGGCCTACAGGAAATACTTCAAGGGAGTCGATGCCGTGGTTCACCTATCTTACAATCGGTCCGGTGAAGCGGAGAAGCGTGGCTACTACGATGAACGGACCAACGTCGACATGGCTCACAACGTTTATCAGGTTTCTCTTGAGGAAGGGGTGGAAAGGGTTGTAGCGGCCAGTTCGATCCGAGCCGTCCACTGGTACGAAAAACTCCTCAGAGGGAAGAAGCTGGACCTCGTGTACCACGACACGGATCCATTGGCGGACAGTCACTATGGCTGGTCAAAGATCGCGTACGAGAAAGAGGGATTCATATACGCGTGCGGGTCGATGGGCAGAAAAATGGGCGTTATCCTGATCCGGATCAGTGCTCCCAGAGAGATCAGGGTTGAAGATTTCAAAGGCGACCCGGAGGGATACAGAAGGGACCTCGCGGCCTACATAAGCGAGAGGGATCTGCAGCAACTGTTCTGCAAGTCCATAGAAGAAAAGAACATCGAAAACCAGTACGGCGTACCCTACCATATCTTCTTTGGCACCTCCAACAACAGCAGAAAGATATGGAGCATCACCAACGCCAGGAAGGTTGTCGGGTATGAGCCCGAAGACGACTCAGAGGTCAAATTCTCCGACGACATCCGAGAGTTCCTTGTTGAAGGCTCGAAAAGAGGCTGCTGACAAGGCTAAACGTATTCTTCACAGGAAACTGCCTTGTTATCTTTCCGTTAGACCTTTTTCTCCTCTGAACCCTGTGAGGGTACCCGGCGCGCACAGTGTACGTAAAAGAGGTATCAGATAAATTGAATTACCAGTACCCATCCCTCAGTATCTATCTGAGGGAACACGGTCTTGCACAGCGACGAAAAACAAGAGGAAGACTGCCTGACCGAGGAAGAGTGCGAGAGACGGCTCATAGAGGAGATGGGCGAGATATCTTCTGAGCTGACCCACGACCTGAGGAGCCCCCTCCAGACAATACAGAACGCCATCTATCTCCTGGAACGCAGCCCAGAGAACCCCATGTTCTACGAGATGATAAGGGAAAGCCTCAGGCAGACCACCAGTATATTGGACGGCTTCAGAGACTTCTACAAGGGCCACCTCCTCAAGAAGGTGAACGCCGACATAGTAAAGGCCTACGAGCTGGGGATCAGCGAGCTAGAAACCCCCGGCGGCGTGGAGCTGACCCTCGAAGCCGACGAGATCGAGAGCTTCAGCATGGACCCCACCAAGCTGGCCATGGTGTTCAGGAAGCTCATAAGTAACGCCGTGGAGGCCATGCCCGACGGCGGCGCCGTCAGGGTCACCATAAGGGACAGGGGCGGCCACGTCGAGGCCAGCGTAAGCGACACCGGGCCCGGCATCTCGGAGGACGTTGCGGAGTTCGTCTACAAGCCCTTTAAGTCTAGAAACAAGAGGGGACACGGACTAGGGGTGCCCGCCTGCAAGCGGATAGTGGAGGCCCATGGCGGAGCCATGAGCTTCGAGACCACCCCCGGCGAAGGCACCACGTTCACGTTCACCATACCCAAGGGCTAAGGGTTTTTCCCTGCGCAGCCACCCATATCCCCAGAGCAACATGAACACCGTTTCAAGCCGCCTAGTCCACAGGAACCTGGATGAGCCCCCCGTCCTGGAGACGTTCAGGCTCCTCGAGGGCGACGCGGAGGTGCAGAGCTACCTCAGGATGGCCAACGTCATGGCGGTGAAGAGGCTCGTGTACAACGACCACGGCCCCGTCCACGCCAGGATAACCGCAGGCAGCGCCCTTGAGATACTGAGGCTGGCCTCGGAGGCCGTGGAGCCCAGCTGCGTCGCCAACGGCGTCGGAGACTACGAGAACGCCAAGGTGATAGTGCTGTGCGGGGCCTACCTCCACGACGTGGGCAACGCCATCCACAGGGACCGCCACGAGCAGAACGGCCTGGTGCTGGCGGCGCCCATCCTCGAGCGGGTGCTGGGCCGCGTGTACCCCCACGACCCCGAGCTGGTGTACCGCCTCAAGTCCGAGACTCTGCACGCCATCTACGCCAGCGACGACGAGGTGCCGTGCCTCAGCGTCGAGGCGGGCGTGGTCACAGTGGCCGACGGCACCGACCTCGCCGAGGGAAGGTCCAGGGCGCCCTACAGGGGAGGCAAGAACGACATCCACTCCGTGTCGGCCCTCGCCATCAAACGGGTGAACATAGGGGAGGGAGACCAGAAGCCCGTGAAGATACAGGTGGAGATGACCAACCCCGCTGGCATCTTCCAGGTGCAGGAGGTGCTGGGCAGGAAGCTCAAGTCCAGCCGCCTGGAGGACCTGGTGGAGATATCCGCGGTCATGGACGGCAGGGAAGTGAAGCCCCTCTAGGCTTAAGGCGTGTACGGGTCCCTGGGCCCCTCCGGGAACCCCAGGGCCTCCTCGCACCACGCCGCCACGCCCAGCAGATCGTGGTCGCGGTGCGGCCGCCCCACAAGCTGCAGGCCGAGAGGCAGCTCGTCTTCGCTGACGCCCGACGGCACCGTTACGCTGGGGAGGCCGGTGAGGCTCCACGGCGCGTTGAACGCGGGGCTTCCCGTCCACTCCAGGCCCCTGGGCGCGGTGTCCACGGTGGAGGGGCACGCGAGGCAGTCGTAGCCCCCCATCAACGAGAGGACGTCCCTGAGTATGATGCCTCTTATCCTCTGGGCCCGGAGGTACGCGGTGGCCGGGGCCAGGAGGCCGCTGGAGACGAAGCCCTTGATGTACTCCCGGTAGCCCTCCGGGTTGGCTCTCAAGCCGTCCTCGTGGACCGCCGCCGCCTCCACCGCCATTACTACCCTGTGCACGCTGGGTACCATGCCGAAGCTCTGGGGCAGCTCCACGTCGATGAACTCGGCGCCCTCGCCCCACAGCTTGCCCACGGCCTGCTCGAAGCCCAGCCAAGCCTCGTCTGACGCGTTCTCCTTGAAGTAGCCGCCCAGGAGCCCAATACGGGGGGTTTCGTCCACCTCCCCGGCTGGGGCGGCGTCGGGTTTCAGGGTCTTCAGCGCCAGGACGGCGTCCTCGACGGAGCGGGTCATGTATCCCACGTGGTCGAGGCTCCAGCTCAGCGGATAGACTCCGTCCCTGCTGAGGAGGCCGTAGGTGGGCTTGAAGCCCACGACGCCGCAGTAGCTGGCGGGCCTCACGACGCTGCCGCCTGTCTGACTGCCCAGGGCCATGGGCGCCATGCCGCAGGAGACGGCGGCCGCGGAGCCGCTGCTGCTGCCGCCGGGGGTGTGACGGGTGTTCCAAGGGTTCCTCGTGGCCGCGGGGTCGTGGAGCGCGAACTCGGTGGTCTCAGTCTTCCCGAGGACCACCGCGCCGGCCTCCCTGAGGGTCTCTACGACGGCGGCGTCACGGTCGGGCACGAAGCCCGAGTACAGGGTGCTGCCCATGGTGGTCCTCATGCCCCGGGTGTAGAATATGTCCTTGACGCCGACGGGTACGCCGTGGAGGGGGCTCCTGAACCGGCCCTCCTCGGCCTCCATGGTGGCCGCGTCCGCCGCCTCCATGACGGCGGCCCTGTCCACGGTGACCCACGCCTCGACCACAGGCTCCAGCCGGTCTATCCTGTCCAGGAGGCTCTCGGCGAGCCGCGTCGGGGTGAGGCCGCCGTCCCTCATCAGGCTGGACGCCTCAGCCAGGCTCAGCGTGTACGGCTCCATCACGTTTCCCCCGGGTTCATTCTGGTTACTGGCTCGGTGGTGGGCTCCAGAGGGTAGTTGCTCACGGCGTAGACCGCCGCCGCGGTGCGCTCGATGTGCTCGCCGAGCCTGTCGGCTGCCTCCGGCCCCCACATGGCCTTAGCCGTCTCCTTCACCATGTGTATGTACTCCTTCTCACCGTCCCCGCTCAAGGTCTCCACCATGATGAAATGGGCGGCTACTTTGATTTTACGTTGACGGCTGGGTGGAAGCCTTAATTCCCTCTTGATGCATCTTAGCCTACATGTCTGATGGCGAAGGCGAGCTCAGGAACGTGTACATGCTTGGGCTCGTCAGCTTTTTCACGGATTGCTCCAGCGAGATGGTGTTCAGCCTCCTACCAGTATTCATCTTGGGACTACCCGGTGGAACCATAGCCTCCCTCGGCCTAGTGGAGGGCACGGCGGAGGCGATGAGCTACGCCTTGCGTGCAGTGTCGGGTTTCTTCAGCGACAAGTTCCGGAAGAGAAAGCCGTTCATCTTAGCTGGCTACGCCCTGTCTAACATCGCAAAGCCACTGTTCGCCACAGCCGCGAACGTGTCCCACGTCATGGTGATAAGGGTGGTGGAGCGGATGGGAAAGGGCGTAAGGACGGCGCCACGTGACGCACTGATCAGCGCCTCGGTTCCCCCAAGGAGGTGGGGCGAGGCGTTTGGCCTCCACAGGGCCCTGGATCAGATGGGCGCCATCGTAGGCCCCCTTACCGCGACGGGGGTGATGGTGCTCTTGGGCTGGACGGTCAAAGACGTGTTCTGGCTGTCCCTGGTGCCCGGGACCGCCGCCCTCGTCGTAATCCTCCTCGGCGTAAAGGAGATCGTTGGTGACTCGACGCGTGAGTTCAGGTTCATGGAGGGCCTGAGGGAGGTGGCCCGAGGAGACTTCCTGCGTCTCCTCGTGATAGTGGCGCTTTTCAGCCTCGGCGCCTTCAACTTCAGCTTCATACTGCTGAACGCGCGCCTCATGGGCGTCGGAGACCCCCTGATCCCAGTGGTGTACGCTGTGCTGAACGTTACCCACACCATCGTAGCTCTTCCAGCCGGCAAGCTGTCGGACAGGATAGGGAGAGCCAGGACACTAAGCGTCGGGTACCTGGTGTTCGTCGCATCGGCGGCGCTACTCTATCTTTCACCCAGTGCGGTGCCGTACGCGTACCTGATAGCGGCTGTCTACGGGGTGTACATGGGGGTGGTGGAGACCGTTCAGAGGGCCCTCATCCCGGGCTACGTCGAGGAGGCCGTGCTGGGCACCGCGTACGGCGTCTACTACCTGGTGGTGGGCTCGGCGTTCTTCGTGTCCAACACCGTGGTGGGGCGCCTCTGGCAGAGCCAGGGGCTCTGGGCGTCCAGCCTCTACAGCGTAGCCCTCACGCTCGCGGCGTTTCTGGGGCTCAGCCTCTTAACCAGAGACGCTTAAGCAACAGAATGAATACAGGGGATCGGGTTAGGCTTCAAACCCATGCATCTGATGGCTGCCTACGCGGAGCCGCAGGCCATGGGGCCCCGGGAATAACCCTATTAAAGCGGATGCTCAGTAATGCCGGTGAAGAGCATGGAGCGGATTAACAGGAACCGGGCCGCCGTGGCGCTGGCGGTCTTCTCGTTCATAATGATAGCGGCGATGGCGGCGATATTCATGTGGGAGCCCGAGTACCCCGTGGCGGCCAACAAGAAGGGGGTCATCGGCGTCATAGAGATACAGGGAGTCATCGAGGACACCGAGTACGCTGGAATACTCTCCGCCGCGGTGCGCGAAGCCATCGAGGACGACGGCGTCAAGGCCGTGGTGCTTGAGATAGACAGCCCCGGCGGCACCG
Organism: uncultured Candidatus Bathyarchaeia archaeon; assembly: GCA_964513225.1. Taxonomy (GTDB): domain Archaea; phylum Thermoproteota; class Bathyarchaeia; order TCS64; family TCS64; genus RBG-16-57-9. Next base: position 7,311 of record CAZEMD010000085.1, read on the forward strand.
CGTACCTAGTCGAGCAGGTCTACCTGGACCTCCTGGAGCTCGGGGAGAAGAAGCCTATCATCGCGTCGGCGTCCATGGCCCTCAGCGGCGGCTACTACCTGGCCGTGACGGCGGAGCAGATATACGCCCAGCCCACGTCCATGGTGGGGAACGTCGGCGTCATCGGCGTCGGCCCCGGGTTCCTGGTGCCCAGCGAGTCCACGTTCGAGTCCGGCCCCCAGAAGATCACGGGGTTCAGCCCCGCCCTCTTCCCGTTCAACATCACCAAGGCCCTCGACAGCTTCGCCTCCGCCGTCAAGGAGGGAAGGGGAACCAGGCTCAAACTGGCTCTTAGCGAGCTGAAGAGGGGCGGCGTCTACCTGGGCGGCGAGGCCGTGAACCAGGGCCTAGTGGACGAGATAGGGAGCAGGCAGTCGGCCATAGGCTACGCCGCCGAGCAGGCGGGCCTGGAGACGTACACCGTGGATAGCCTCGTGGCCAGGGTGGCCAACGCCACCGTGACAGTCAACCTGGAGTACCCCAGCATCGGCGAGCTCAACGAGGCCAACCCGCCGCCGGCCCTCTACTACCTGTACATGCCCAGGGACGTGGTCATGGAGAACGGCGTCGAGGAGCCCGAGACAAACGTCACCGAGGAGATGGAGACCATCGGGCAGGTGGTGGTGGACAGGAGCCACGGCAACAGGGTGAGCCCCTACATCCTCGACTACCTCTCAGCGGAGCTGGCGAAGCGCGGCGCATTCGTGGGGTACAGCA
>CAZEMD010000086.1:0-8059 GCA_964513225.1 uncultured Candidatus Bathyarchaeia archaeon
AGGAAGCTGCTGGAGACCGAGGCGGGGAGCGCCGCGTTCTTCAAGGACCCGGAGTTCAGCCTCGAGAAATGGAAGAAGAGGTCTAGCGCGGGCTGATTTGCGTCGGCTATCAACCTATAACCAAGTCTCTGCTGAAATCCATCGCCTAAGTAGCTGCATAGGTACGAGTCCACGCGCGGAACCCCTCTCCTTTGATGAACCCGGTATACTGTTTCTCGTTCGTGAAAACTTAACAAAAAACAAGGCGAGGGATCATGCATGGGTGACGGAGGGGCGCCTAGACGGGCGCGGTACCTGTTCTGGGTGATCCTCGGAGCCCTTTCGACTGCCATTCCTGAGGTAATAGCGGGGTCCGATCTCTATCCCTTCTTCAAGGTCACTGACTACCTGCTTGTGATCCCGCTGTACACCCTGCACAGCCTGGTGCTGTGGTACGTGGTGTGGAGGGGAGGCAGACCCAGGCTGTACAACCTCTTCCCCGCCGGCGCCCTGTTCGGCCTCTACGAGGCGTACATGACCAAGGTCATCTGGAACCCGACCTGGGCGGCTGAACCCTTTAGGGTGTTTGGGGTCGCGGTGGTGGAGACCCTTGTGCTGGTCCTGTTCTGGCACTCGTTCCTCGCTTTCATAGTGCCGCTGTTCGTCGCCGAGACATCTATGACGTGTTCACGGGAGATCGTCGGCGGGCTTCCCGCCTGGCTCGGCGGGAGGCTGGCGCGGCTCCGGGACGGGTACCTGTTCCTCGTTTTCCCCTTCATCGGGGGGCTGTTCCAGAGCGTCAACACCCATTCCATGAGGGACGCGGTTTTCAGCGGGTTGACGAGCACCGCCGTCATCGTGGGGCTTGTCTATGTCTGGAGGAGGCGTGTTGGGTGTGGGTATACGCTTCGCAGCCTCTTGCCCACGCGAAACGAGTTCAGGGTGCTGCTGGCGCTGCTCCTGTTGCTGTACGGGTTGATGGGGGTGTTCTGGAGGCCCGAGGCTCTCCCCGGGTTGGGGCCCCAGCTCGCCGTCTGGGCTCTCTATCTGCTCTTTGGGGGTCTCCTGTATCTTGGTTTGAGGCGGTCGCGCGTCGATGAATCCGGGGGCTCGGTGGCTGGGCTGGACTTTTCCCTTGGCGGGATGCTGTTGTTCGGCGCCGTGTTTTCCCTTGGCTCGTTGCTGGGGGAGGCGACGGGGCTGTCCTTCGTGGCGGTGTACGGGGTCTGGGTCGCGGGCATAGTCTTCGGGTTCTACGTCCTCGTGTACACGGTTCGATCCGTTTTCTAGGTCTAGCGGCGGTCGTTTCCAGTGTATGCCTTATCCCTTTTCATCCAGTCGTTATGGGTTACTCGATGAGCTTCAGCAGCTCCCTCATACCGGTGGCGTAGTCACGGAACTCCCTGGCGCCTAGAGACGTGATCTCGACCACCTTCAGGGGCCGCCAGTCCAGGACGTGCCTCGTCTTCACGTAACCGGCCTCGGCGAGCCTCCTCAGGTGGTGGTCCAGGTTGCCTGGGGTCACGCCGAGGAGCCTCTGGAGCTCCGTGAACCCGACCTTCTTGTGGAGGTAGAGCAGGAACATGACGGTGAACCTGACCTGGGCCGAGAAGATCTCCCCTCGTTCAAGCACCTCCAGGGGGTCAGACAGCCCGGCCCTCTCCCTCACGCGGCCTCCAGGTACCTGTTAGCGTTTATGGTCGAGTAGGCGCCGCCACACACGAAGCTCACGGCGTATATCGTCAACACGGCTACCTCCACCTCGACGAGGTCGCCGTACAGGAGGACGGGGAGGCTTGCCAAGATGTTGATGAGGCCTATGATGAGGAGCTCGGGCCTCCTGTGGTGGCCCGCGACGGAGATGGTGAGGTAGGAGACCAGGCTGGCTGCTCCGCCGGCCAGGGACCACCCTACGCCGCTGTAGGGCTCGGGGATGTAGCCTGCGAGGAAGAACGCGGCGAACCATATGCAGAACATGAGTATCATGAAGGGTACGTCGCGTCCGTCCTCCCTCTTCGAGACCTTCGAGGATAGTACGCGGGCCGAGGCGAACAGCAGGATGTTTATGAGTATGCCTACGCCTGCCAGCATGGTTGTGGAGGCGACCCTGAACGTGTTGGGGTTCATGCCGATTAGTGTGGAGAGCGTGTCTGCCTTCAGCACCAGATAGAAGACCGCCGGCCCCACGAGGCCGTTGACTATGAGCGCGAGGCCCAGGGCTCTCTGATAGAGGTATTCTTCGTAGCGTTCAACCGTCTCTATGGCCGCGCTGAATCTCTCCAGTTCCTCCATCTTCGATCAAATGTAGCTTCACCTGCAGATATAAAAAATGGTCAAACTCTGCGGGGCAGAGAACCGGCCCCATATATATATGGCGGCGCTCTGCGGCGCAGAAAATTAACCCGCCTTATTAACGATGCCTGGCTCAACGGTCTCGAATGACGATGAGACAAGGATACGGGGCCTCGCGGCTCTTCGACGTGGACGCCGTGAAGTCTTTCTTTGAGCAGTTCTGTCTGCACTTTCTGGTCGAGGTCACTGCCGTGAGCCTCGTCGATGGGGTTGTGGGGAACACCGCGCTTAGCATGGTCCTGGGTGTCGGCTTGGTTGAGGGCGCCAGGGTGGTCTGGCGTGGATGGAGGAGAAGAAGGTGAGTGGGTTATCTCAGGCGGGTGACCAGGGTCTGGCGGCGCGGGCATTGAGCCTGCCTTGGGTGAGGTGGAGCCCGGGCAGGGACACCTGGCTGGCTTTGGCTACTCTCATCTACTTCGTGCCGTCGTATTACCTGGGGGCGAACACGGGTTCGCTGTTAGGTTTGGTCAACTTCGTGTTCGCGACCACGGTGGTGCTGGTGATCCTGCCCGCCTACTACGTGCTGAGGGTGATGGGGAGGCCGCCGAGCGAGATAGGGTTCACGACCAGGAACCTGCTGCCCAGCCTGGGGCTCAGCGCGTTTCTGGTGTTGAGGTACCTGCCTGTGCTCAGGGCGGCGTTGGCCTCCATCCCGGGGGTCAACGTTTTGCCGCATCTGATTTACTGCGGCCTTTGTCTTTGGGAGCCTTTCTTCATCCATTGCTGGGTGCAGCTCAGGTTCGAGGAGGCCTTCGGGATTGTCCCGGGGGTGTTGGCGGCGGGGGTCTGCACGGCGGCGTACCACGTGGGCACCTTCCCCGTGGGGATGGTGCTGAGGCTGGGGGGCTACGGCTTGTTCTACGGGGTGCTTTTCAGGCTCACCAGGAACGTGTTCACTCTGTGGCCTTTGGCGTGGGCGGGGGCGTCGGCTATGGGCACCATCGCGGGGGGCTTCGTCTTCGGCTGGAGCCACGCGGCTATGTACGGCGGCGTGCTGATCGTGCAGCTGCTGTCCATCTGGCTATTTAGCGGTTCTGGGCGACGGGGCGTGGGCAACGCATATGAGGGGGATGCGGCTAAAGTCAAGTCCGGGGGCGCCATGGAGCGGGGAGACTGGGCGAGGGCGTGCGTCTATGTGCCTCTGATGTTTTACCAGTTTTATCTGTCTTGGCGGTTTTATAACGGGTTGGGGCTTGACTGGGCCGTCAACCTGGGGTGGCTGGTGCTCACGGTGTCCGGGGTGTTCGGGTGGCTCCCCATATACGAGTTCAGGAGGCGTGGCGGGGTGGCGGAGGGCGAGAGCTACATTCAGACGACTCGGCTGGTGACCTCGGGCGTGTATGGTGTGGTGAGGCATCCCCAGTTCCTGGCGGGGATACTGATAACGGTGAGCATGATGTTGATGTCTCAGCATCCTCACAGCGTGGTGGCTGGGCTGGTGGCGGCCGTGGTGTACGCGATGGAGGTTCCGCCGGCGGACAGGCGGCTGGTGGAGAAGTTCGGTGAGCCGTATAGGCGGTACATGGAGGAGGTTCCTGCGCTGAACTTCGTCTCGGGGTTGCTTCGTCTGGCCCGGGCTGGGTGATTTTCTTGGGTTTGCGACTCGGGTTTTTCCTTATAATTGGTTACCTATTATAAGCGTTTTTTCCGTGGGGTGGTTGGCTGGTTTCTGTTGTTTTTGGTTTGTTTTCGTTGTTTTGTTGATGGTTTTCCTGGTTTTGTGGTTGGTTTTGGTTAAAAACCGTCGCTGTGGTTGTTTTTCGTGTTTTTTAGCTGTGTTTAAATGGGTGGTTTTGATTTTGTTTGCTGTCGGTGGCTTCATTTTGGGAGATGTTTGATTATTGACCTTTATGGTGGTCGATATCGACTGTGTTGATGACCTTTATGATGGTCATGTGTCATGGTTGTGGCTAGTATGGCTGGCTATGGGTAACGTGGGGGCCACCTAAATCTAGTTAGGAACCTGTTGGTTTTATAGAAACTAATATATTTGGTGGGTGTGGTTCACGTACTCCTATCTGCGGAGAAAAAGGCGATGAGGTATATTACGTTCATCGAGTTTACGCCCGAGTTCCTGCGGCTGTCGCTGGAGGAGCGGAAGGGGTTTGTGCCCAGGTGGACCCGGATGGCGTCCAGGCATGGGGTGAGGGTGGTTTTCTGGGGGATGCCCATGGGGGTCAGGGAGAACGTGGTTTGCGTGTTCGAGGCGGAGGCCGAGAACGAGCATTTCTTCAGGTTTCAGAGGGAGTGGCTGGGCCTGGGTACGCCGGAGGCCGGTCGGTACATCAGGAGCACCAGAACCATATCCGTTTTTTGAGTTCCCGGGTTGTCTGGGTTAGGTCACCATGAGGGTGATGGTGTTCTTGATGCCGGGGATGCCTCTTATCTTCCTTATGATGATCTCGCTGAGTTCCTGTCTGTCGGCGTACTCGACCCTGGTTATGAGGTCGTATATGCCGTATACCGTGTAGGTCTCCTTGATCTGGGGCAGCGCCTCCAGGGCTCTGGTTACCTTTTCTTCGGATCCTAGCTCGGTGCTTATCATCACGTATGCGGAGGGCATTCGGGTACCGAGAGGTTAACCGGATGGATGCCGTTTATTTGTTTTGGGTAACGAAACCTGCCTATGGGGTTTATGAAAAATGGGGGTTATTTCTTGGTTCCCTTTAGTATGGCTTTGATGGTTTCCACGACGGTCTCGGCGTCCTCTTCGTCGAGGTACTGGGGGTTTATCATGAGCTTGTGTTTGGCGTTTAAACATCCTCAGAAAAGAGGAATTAAATCTTAAACGAAAAAATTAACCCTCTTATTGTGTGAATCCCTTCGGGATCATTTAAAATTATTTCATCTTTTTCATTAACCAATTATAAATAAATCTTTGTACAGGATATTTTTGTAATTTCTTTCTACTAAGTTTATATTTATTTACTAGATACTCTTTTTGTTCTTCGATTTTATTATTATTATTAGGATTATTAGTCCATAGGTTAATTTCTAGTGAATCTCCATAATATATTGTATTTTTGTTAGGTACTTCTGCTTGAATGGATTCTATATATATTCTTGATGGAAATTTATCAAAAAGGAAATAGAATTGTCCGCTTTTAATAACTTGAAGAAAAGATTCCATATTATGATCTTCTAACAATTTAATAGCTCTTTCTTTTGAGCCACTAAACCAACTTAGTTTTCCAAAAGGATCGGTAGTAATAAAACCATCTTCTTTTTGATTAACTTCACATGAAAATACGTCTACATTTTGTATAAGAGGATTTGTATGTTCTCTTATTCGTAAAGTTCTATTACTATTAAGCCATTCATTTACATCATTTCCTTTTGGTTTATAATAATAGTCTATATATTCATATACGTTTTCTATTTTTTCCTCATGAGAAATATAATTCCTTATATTTCTTTTAATTTCCTTTATATCTGTTTTAGTTAAGTCATATCTACATTGAAAAACATAATCTTTTCTTTCTGGTAAAATAAGTTCATTATTTAAAAATCTCTCAATAACTGGAATTGTTTTTTCTATTTTTTCTATGGCCACTATATTCATATTATCTTTATATCTAAGAAAATATTCTAATTGATTTTTTGCTATTCCTTGATTTTTAAAAGGACAATCTGGCTTATTAATGCAATCCCATGCTGTACTTTCTCCTTTACAATATGAAACATCTAATTTATAATCAACTAAACAATCCTTGCAATAATTATCATCATCTATTTTTCTAACAAAAGCTATGCCTAACGTTTTAAAATCTGACTCGATTGCTTTATCTTTACACCAGTCAGCCTCATTATAATGAGCTGCGGGTAAAGAATAAATGATAATGGCTTTGTCACAAATGTCTATAACTTTATTCTTTAGAAATGTGTTCATATCAATGAATTTTTTTTCAACTAAACCAGCTTCATTTTCAATAAATATCGTTTCATCAGAAGGATCCCTTTCCACTCTATAATAATCGTATTTTGGGCTCGTGTTTTTTTTATAAATATATCTGCTTGTAATGGCCATATATCCTAATCCTACTAAGTCAGTACAAATTTTATGCATATATGACCACGTATCAAAAGAACCTAATACAGCAATTCTTTTTGATTTAGGACCTATAGTTTTTAAATAAAGATCTTCAGGTATTTCCTTAAGATATTCATATCTATCTTTATTCTTTAAAACCATGTAACATAAAGCTTTAATAATAATTAATTAAGTGTTATTATCAGGGTTGTAGACTTGAGTCCAAAATCACAATACTTAAATATTAGTGGTGTGGACGAATACTTCCCTTCCAATGAGAGAAAGGAGAGGCTGAGGTTGGTCCTTAATCAGGAGGAGTGGTTGGAGATACTGCCTGCTCTTGAGAATGTTGAGCGGTTTAACATTCTCATATACTTAGTGAATTATGGGCGTAAAGCTTTCACACAAATAAAAGAAGCACGTGATCTATCTCCAGGTAATTGTACTTATCATCTCAATAAACTAATGAAAGCAGGGCTCATTGTAAATCAATACCATCAGAGTGAAGAAACCAGAGAATATTCATACTACGAAGCTACGGAAAAAGCAAAGGAAGTCATTGAGGCTCTTATGGGCTAATACCCCCTTTATTATAAATCCAAATCAATATTTATTTAATCCATCTATTAACAATAAACCTTCAAGTTTTCATAAGAACAAAACTAACGTGTTAATCTAAACGTGATAATCTTGTATTATCTTACGGTTCCATAACTATATGATTTATAGAACCGAAGATAGGTTATTTGCTGGTTTCCTTTAGTATGGCTTTGATGGTTTCCACGACTGTCTCTGCGTCCTCGTCGTCGAGGTACTGGGGGTTTATCATGAGCTTGTCTTTGGGGTCTTTGAGCATGAACCCGGGCTCGTAGAGGGCCTCTATGCTGGGGTCTCCGTCGCGGAGGCGTGTGCTTAGCTCCTGGCCGGTGATGCCGGTGGTCTTCGGGTCGAGCTTTATGTAGGCGACGGGGACCATGGGCGTGTCGTCCTCTATGGTGGATTGGGCGTCGAGGCCGGCGGTTACGCCGGGGAGGGGCTGAAGCTGGTCCCTGATCCACTCTGCTATCCTCTGCCATTCTTTGAACTGTTTTTCCTCGTCTTTGTCGAGGTAGAGCTGGAGGGCGGTGGCGAAGCCTACTATGGTTTCTCTGCTCATCTTGCTGGCTCTGCCTACGCCGTGGAAGGGGTAGCTCTGGAGGTGGGCGAGCTTTATGAGGTCGGCTCGGCCGGTGAGTATGCCGCTGTTGTTGGGGGCGGCTATGGTCTTGCCTCCGCTATATATGACGAGGTCTGCGCCTTCCTTGATGTAGCGTCTTAGGTTGGTCTTGGGGGGTAGCTCGGCGGCGGCGTCCACGATGACGGGGGCTCCGTGGCTGTGGGCTATCTCGACTATCTCTGAGAGTGTGAGGGCGTCGGCGCCGGATCTGACGGTGTAGTAGTAGGCGGCTGTGTTGTTGTTGTGGGCTTTGTGTAGGGCTTCCTCTGTGGGGTCTACTTCGATTATCTTGCCGCCGGCGAACTCGACGGCGTGGTCGTAGACGTTGCGGTTGGTGCGCTGGACGATGAACTCGGTCTTGAGGCCCTCGGTGTGGGCGGGGAGCCGCCTGGCGACGCCGGTCCAAGTCTCTAGCTCCAGGGGGTCGTAGTTCTCTAGCTCTGTGCCTTTCATCATGCAGGCTGCGGCTGCGAGGGTTATGG
>CAZEMD010000087.1:0-8051 GCA_964513225.1 uncultured Candidatus Bathyarchaeia archaeon
GATGCCCCTAGGAACGGGAAGCGTCGAGCTGTTCATGACTCAGGGAGATGCAAGCGATGAGTAGCGTAGACCACGAGCTGAGACTCGCTCTCTCCACCGGCAAGGTCCAGCTGGGATCGAAGACGGCGGTCAGGGAGATGAGGCGCGGCAGGGCAAGGATGGCCATCCTCAGCTCCAACTGTCCAGCCGATAAAGCCGAGGCCATAGAGACGTACGGCAGGCTGAGCGAGATACCCGTGCTTACGCACGCCAAAGACAGCGTTGATCTAGGGGTGCTGTGTGGGAAACCCTACCCCGTTTCAGCCATGATTATAAGCGACCCGGGCGACTCAAGGATACTGGAGATCACGAAGGAAGACTAGCGCATGCTTAACAACATAAAGATAACAGAGACCGAGATGCGGTACATACAGCTACTGCAGAACATGACGGGGGCGACCATCGTCGACTGCATCGTCGACGAGGAAGAGGACACCATCATATTCACGGTCAAGAAGGGAGAGGTAGGGCTCGCCGTCGGTAAAGGCGGCGAGAAGATAAAGCGTTTCCGCAGCATGACCAACAAGCAGGTGGAGATATACGAGTACCTGCCTGACGCCGAGAAATTCATAAGGAACGCGTTGAAGCCGGCGAAGGTCAGGGACATACGCCTCGTCGACAGGATGGAAGGCAAGAAGATCGCCATGGTGAACGTAGAGCCCAAGGACAAGGGCATCGCCATAGGCAAGAACGGGTCCAACATCAAGAAGATAAGGTTCCTCGCGAACCGATACTTCCAACTCGACACCGTCGTCATAAACTAGGGTCTCTATTTTCAGGATATTCTTCTATTAAGACGGGTTACAGCATGTCTACGAGCATCCCGGCCAGCTCCAGGTTCGTTATGAGCGGTATACCGTACTCCACAGACTTCCTACGTATCATGTAGCCGTCGCTCACGGTCCGAGAGTCCAGACGATCCGGGTTCGGCGTGTTGATGACGAGCTGTATCTCGTCGTTCTCCAACATGTCCAGTATGTTCGGCGTCCCGCCTTCGCTGACCTTATGGACGGCTCTGCATGGGACGCCGCCGATCTTGATGGCCTTCGCGGTGTTCCGCGTGGCAGCGACCCTGAACCCCTTGGCGTAGGCTTTCCGCGCTATCTCCACCGCCTGGTCCTTGCTGCCGCCCACCGTGACGAGTATGGTGTCCCCGGTCCCCGGCAGCCTCACCCCGCTGGCCACCAGCGAGTCGAGGAAGGCCTCCCGGAAGTTTCTCCCGAAGCACGCCACCTCGCCTGTGGACGCCATCTCGACTCCGGTGAGGGGCTCGGCCTTTGCTAGGCGCATGAAGCTGAACATGGGGGACTTTACTCCGTGCCTCAGCGGCTCGGCGTCTCCCTCCGTTATGCTGCCGCCTAGGGCGGAGACGGCGGCCAGCTCCATGAGGTTCACGCCGGTGGTCTTGGAGACGAAGGGCATGCTTCTGCTGGCGCGGAGGTTGCACTCGATGACGTAGGCCTCGCCGTCCTTCGCGAGGAACTGGATGTTGAAGGGGCCCCTGATCCCTAGGGCTCGTGCGATCTTGCGGGTGGTCTTTTTCACCTTGTCCTTCAGGGGCTGGGATAGCGTCAGCGTGGGGATTACCATGGTGGCGTCGCCGCTGTGGACGCCGGCGTTCTCGATGTGTTCTATGACGGGGCCTAGGTGAACGTTCTCGCCGTCGCAGACGCCGTCGACCTCGACCTCCTTGGCTCCCCTCACGAACCTCGATATGGTGACGGGGCTATCCGGCGAGACCTCCGCGGCGTGCCTTAGGTACGCTGTCAGCTGGTTATTGCTGTGGGCTACGCTCATGGCGGAGCCTGAGAGGACGTAGCTGGGCCTTATCAGGACGGGGTAGCCTATATGTGAGGCGAACGTCTGGGCCTGCTCCATGGACTCCAGCATGGCCCATAGGGGCTGCTTTACTCCAAGCTCATCTAGGAGCGCGCTGAACCTGGCCCTGTTCTCGGCCCTGTCGATGTCTTCGGCGGGTGTCCCTAGGATGTTGACGCCGTTGCGTTGCAGGCCAAGGGCAAGGTTGTTGGGTATCTGGCCGCCGACGCTGACCACGACGCCCCGCGGGTTCTCCTTCTCCACGATGTCGAGCACCCTCTCCAGGGTCAGCTCCTCGAGGTACAGCTTGTCGAGGACATCGTAGTCGGTGGACACGGTCTCGGGGTTGTAGTTCACCATGATGACCTCTTCCACGCCGTTGTCCTTGAGGCTCCAAGCCATGTTGACGCAGCACCAGTCGAACTCGACGCTCGACCCTATGCGGTAGCTCCCGGAGCCCAGCACCACCGCCTTGTCCTTGTCGTTGAACGTGATGTCGTCTTCGTCGCCGCAGTAAGTCATGTAGAGGTAGTTTGTGCTTGAGGGCCACTCTGCGGCCATGGTGTCGATCTGCTTGACGGCCGGCACTATGTTCCACTCTCGGCGAAGCCTTCTCACCGTGGACTCGTCGACGCCGTACGCCTCGGCGATGACCGCGTCGCTGAAGCCGTTTTGCTTGGCGGCTCGGAGCCTGTCCTTTGTGAGCTCGCCGCCCATCCCGTCCCTGAGCCGAACCAGGTCATGGATGTGCTCCAGGAACCAAGGGTCGATCCCTGTCGCGTCGTGTATCTCGGCCGTCCCCAGCCCCAGCCTGTAGGCCTGCGCCACCTCGAACAGCCGGCGGTCGGTGGGCGTCTCCAACGCCTGTCTCAGTGTTGAGGAGTCCGTAAAGCCGTTCGCCGAGTCTGTGAGCTCTGAGCCCGGCTGGGCCATGCGCACCGCTTTCTGCAGGGCCTCCTTGAAGCTTCGGCCTATGGCCATGGCCTCCCCCACGGACTTCATCTGGGTGCCGATCTCCCGGTCGACCCGCCTGAACTTGGGGAAGTCCCAGCGCGGCATCTTGACCACGACGTAGTCCAGGGATGGCTCGAAGAAGGCGGTGGTGACGCCCGTGACCTTGTTCACGAGCTCGGGCAGTGTGTACCCCAGGGACAGCTTGGCGGCGACGTAGGCTATGGGGTACCCCGTGGCCTTGGAGGCCAGGGCGGAGCTCCTTGAGAGCCGGGAGTTCACCTCTATGACCCTGTATTCCTCGCTCTCCGGGTCAAGCGCGAACTGGACGTTGCACTCCCCCACTATGCCCAGCGCCCTCACCACCTTGAAGCAGGCCGTGCGGAGCCCCTGGTACTCGTCGTTGTTGAGCGTCTGGGAGGGAGCGACCACTATACTGTCTCCCGTGTGGATGCCCATGGGGTCCAGGTTCTCCATGTTGCACACTATGGAGCAGTTATCGAGCCTGTCCCGGAGGACCTCGTACTCCACCTCCTTCCAGTGACCGAGGTACTCCTCCACCAGCACCTGGCCGATGCGGCTGTGGACGATTCCGAGGCGGACGATGTCCGTCAGCTCCCCCGCGTCCCGGGCCACCCCCGACCCCTGCCCCCCAAGGGTGTAGGCGACCCTGACCATCACGGGGTAACCTATGCCCTCTGCGACCCTGAGGGCCTCCTCTACGGAGCCGGCCTTCCCGCTCCTGGGGACGGGGACGCCGCGCTCGATCATCAGCCCCCTGAACGCCTCCCTGTTGTCCGCGAGCTCTATGGCCTCTACCCCGGTGCCTAAGACTTCTACGCCGTATCGTTCGAGGACGCCCTTCTCGGCGAGCTCCACGCCACAGTTGAGGGCGGTCTGGCCGCCGAACCCGAGTAGGACGGCGTCCGGGCGCTCCTCCCTGATGACCCTCTCCACGTAGTCGGCGGCCACGGGGAGGAAGTAGACCTTGTCCACGAACTTGTCGTCGGTCTGTATGGTGGCGATGTTGGGGTTGACAAGCACCGTCTTGATGCCTTCCTCCTTCAGCGCTTTGATGGCCTGGGCGCCCGAGTAGTCGAACTCCCCGGCTTCACCGATCTTTATCGCGCCGCTGCCCAGAAGGAGGACCTTCTTGACGCCCTTGTTCGGCGGCATTATACCATCTCCCTCATGAACTCGTCGAAGAGGTGGCTCGCGTCCAGCGGCCCCGGGGAGCCCTCTGGGTGGAACTGCACCGCGAAGAACGGCTTCGATGTGTGCCGTATGCCTTCGAGGGTGCCGTCGTTGAGGTGGACGAAGTACGGCTCGAACCCGGTGCCGCGTAGGCTTTCCGCGTCGATCCCGTAGCCGTGGTTCTGGCTGGTGATGTAGCTGCGGCCGTTGGCTAGGCAGCCGCAGGGGTGGTTCTGCCCTCTGTGCCCGTACTTGAGCTTGAACTTCGTTGCTCCCTCAGCCAGGGCCATGAGCTGCTGCCCCAAGCATATGCCCATGATGGGCGTGTCACCCTCCATGAGGTCCCTGAGGGTCCTGATGGTGCTCTGGCATACCTCGGGGTCCCCCGGCCCGTTGGAGACCACGACGCCGTCGGGCTCGTGGCTCGTCACCTGGTCTGCGGTGGCGTCGTGGGGCAGCTGCACGACCTCGGCCCCTCTGGCGAGGAGGCATCTGATTATTCCCAGCTTCACGCCGCAGTCCAGCAGAGCCACGCGGGGCCCCCCGTCACCGTATGTCACCGTCTCCTTTGCGCTGACTCCTGCGACCAGGTCCTCAAGGTTGGGGTCCGGTATGTCGTCCGTCTTCGCCGCGAGTTCACGGGCGTCGACCTCCTGGCCCACCTTGAGTATGCCCAGCATCACCCCTCTCGTGCGGAGCTTCTTGGTGAGCCGCCTCGTGTCGAGCCCGTAGACGCCGGGGACCCCCATCCGCCGGAGCCAGCTTTGAAGCGTCGCGTTCGACGACCAGTGGCTGGGGGCGGATGACACATGGGACACGACGTAGCCCTGGACCTGTACCCTGTGGGACTCCATGCCCATGGGGAAGCCGAACCGGTCCAGTCTGCCGAGGGGCACCCCGTAGTTGCCTATGAGGGGGTACGTCTGTACGAGTATCTGACCCGCGTAGGACGCGTCGGTGAGGGACTCGGTGTACCCCGTCATCCCTGTGTTGAACACCACCTCCCCCGTCTTCTCCGTCATGGCGCCGAACCCGCGCCCCTTGTACGTGGTTCCGTCTTCCAACGCGAGGACTGCGTCAAGCTTCATCATATGTTTCCCCTCTCGTCTTGGTCGCGTGGAGCGCGTCAGGCTCCTTGGAGGCTTTCACTTGTTTTGAGCCTCCGCATCTTTGACCCAGTCTCGCTTTGAAGCCACTTTGTCTTCGTCTCCTGTATTAGGCATGTATCTACCTCTCACGGGGGATGTCTGCAAGAGAACGCCCTCAGCACTGTCATGCCATCACTATTTAATTATTGCGACATTAATGCCCCATTTTTGCTTTATTTTGTCGTAAATACGGTACAGGGCTCTACCCTGTGCTGTCTAACAGTAGCCGCCCCTCGGCTTGGGGCTTTCCTTCCATGCGTCCGTGGACTCTATGCTGTCAATTATGAGGGTGAACAGCGAGACCAGGTTCTCTGTCCTAGGGTCGTCAGACACCCTGTCTGTGTCCATGCGCACCTGCTTCACCATGACCCCGTCCCTGTATAGCTTGAGATGGTACGTAGAGTAAGGGGTGACGGAGCCGACGACGGGCCTCATCGGCGGAGCGTACAGAGAGGAGTAGCTGAGGAAGCCTATCTCCTCGACTCTCTCCATGATCCTCGCCATCTGCTCATCGGTCAGTGTGAGCCCGAATGTGATGGGTGGGTCCATCACCATGTCCTTGGTGAAGGTACCCTTCATCGTGTCCAGCTTGTTCACAGGGTCTGGGCGGTTCCCCTTCACACCGTATATGAACACCAAGTCGTAGCGTGATGCTTCGGAGGCCGTGAGGTCATTGTTAATTGAGGCTAGGTTCATGGCTTCCACACCCCAGAGGTATATAACCGCCAGCAGGAACAGGAAAACCCGTTTATCCATCAAGCCATATGAGGCGTATGGGCTATTTCAGTATAACATTTAGAACAGAGAAACAGGCGGCCTAGTCACTCAGCCTATCCTCTATGACCGCCACCACCTCATCCGGGGAGCGGGTGCTGAACAGGATGGCCCTGCCTCTGCGGCGTGTGACCCGGACGGCGTCGCCGTAGTTCATGAGGTAGCCCACGCTCCCGTCCCACCCCCACCTGATCCCCATGCCGCCGTACCTCCAAAAAGACGGCTTCTCGGCCTCGACGTGGAGCACCTCGGAGAGGGGTATGCTGGTTCCTATGACGCCGAAGGCGACCCGGAGGTCCGTATCCGTCACCCTGATCCTCAGGGTCCTGAGGCTGAAGTAGATGAATATCAGGAGCAGAATAACGAGGAAGAGGAGGGCTTGCACGCCTCGGGGGAGCCTGGCGTTGAATGGGCTCAGCGACAGGTAGGTCACTAGCACGATCACGGCCGCGAAGAACATGTGGAACAGGTGATGGGCCTCGTAGTCCTCGCTGTAGAGTAGCTCGCCTGACGTGGTCATGAAGTCTCTCGTCTACGACTTCGTTTCTGTAGATATAGGTTTAGCCCCGAGGTGAACCTTATACAGGCTTAGAGCGAATACCCTCTTGGTTGTCATGAGTTCTGTGTGGCCTAACGGTAAGAAGTGCGCCGTGTGCTTCACCTTCGACCTCGACGCGGAATACGTTTTCATGGGGAACATGCCCGAGGTCGCGGAGATGCCTCGGGTAATCTCTCAGGGAGACTACGTGTGGAGGGCGGGCATAATACCGCGGATTCTGGACCTCCTCGACGAGCACGGGATCAAGTCCACGTGGTTCGTTGTTGCCATGAACGCCGTGAACCACCCCGAGGAGGTGGCTGAGATAGTCAAACGAGGACACGACGTGGCCACCCACGGCTGGGTGCACGAGAAGATCACGGACCTTGACCGGGAGGAGGAGACCGGGAGGCTTTTGAAGTGTGTGGAGGCGATCGAGGACGCCACCGGCTACAGGCCCGTGGGGAACAGGACCGCCGGCGGCGAGCTCAGCCCCGACACGCTGGACATACTCGCGGAGAACGGGTTCATCTACGACGGCAGCCTTCGGGGCAGCGACATGCCCTACACGCTGCCCAACGGCCTGGTGGAGGTACCTAGCTACTACGAGATGGACGACTTCCACCTCTTCGCCGACTACCCCTTCGGCAACTACAAGGCGCGTATGATGAGCCCAGAGACGGGCTACCAGCTATGGACCAACGCTTTCCAAGGCTACTACAGGTACGGCTTCTGCTGGACTACCATGTTCCACCCACAGATAATCGGCAAACCCGGGAACATGCTCCTCCTGGAACGAACCATGGAGTACATAGAGAAGCACCCGGGCGTCTGGTTCGCCACGGCCCGGGAGATAGCGGAGCACTGGAAGAACCGCAGCCCGTGAAGAAGCGCGATCCCCTGTGTAGTGCCGAGGGTCAGAGGGGCAACGGTGGGCGGCTAGTCAGCCGGCCTGAGGCACGCGGGCAGGTTTCCGTGGGAGCGGTGGTTGGCCACGCATGCGCAGCAGACGCCCCTCCTCACACAATCCATGTTGGTGCAGGCGCATTTGTCTAGGTTAGGGGATCTATTGACACAATCAAGACTCATAGCACTGATGCGTTGATGTCTAAATAAAAGGGGTAGGCGTGGCTAATCCTTGACCACGATGGTCCCGCTGAGGTAGTTGAACAGCCTCTGCTGCCTGTCGGGGTACAGTAGCCAGCCTATTATGACGTCCAGGGGTATCAGGAAGGCCTTCCCGACGGCCTGGTACATGCTCCTGCTCATGTCGATGGGCTCTCCGCGTAGGTCCACTACCCTGATCTTCATGGCTCTCTTGCCCAGGCTCTGCCCCTCCGTGCCCTCAAGGTAGGTCCAGTAGAGGAACAGGAAGACGCTGTTCACGCCCACGTTGAGGAAGGGGATGGGGTCGTGCCACCTGAGGGGCCACGCGACCATCCCCGCCACTATCCCCACTAGCAACGAGTCGATGAGGAAGGCCACGAACCGTTCGCCCCACGAGGCTAGCACGAGCTCGTCCACGTGCTGCCTGGCTCCGCAGCCGGAGCAGTACTCGGCGTCCTCGCTGAGCTCCTTGCCGCACTTCT
>CAZEMD010000088.1:0-8006 GCA_964513225.1 uncultured Candidatus Bathyarchaeia archaeon
AAAGATAAAAATACGTTCCGTCTGAACAGATTCCATAAGCTAAATCAGTTGTGTGTATATTTGACACTGCCGATAAATCAGAGCAATTTTTCTTATACACCCTGGTTGTGTTATAATCTGTTATGTAAAAATATTCTGTACCCCCATAAGTCCACGATTTCCCATCAATCCTGTGTTCTAGTTCCAATTCAAGAAATTGATTAACCCATTGTCCCGTACCAGAGTCATATTGTAAAATTTCCAAATCTGCAACATCGGTTATAGTGACATCAGTCACCTCGTTAAGAGCCACGCTTTCTAACGGCTGTCCACTCATAGCCCCAAGGTATCCCCATTGAGTGTCAGAGATTGTGGATGAATCTATATTCTTTAATTGTGTCACTTCTGCATCGGTTAAATCTGCTAGATTTGTGCTTAATCCAAGTGATGCTATGGCTGTATCCCCAGACTCTACTGTCCAATCAGTGCCATCTGAAACAATAAAATTACCATCTGAATGAGCTAATGCCGCTAAGTCATCTAAGTCATCATCCCATGCCTGTATTCCAGCCTCAGCAAATGTTTGATTAATCCACTTACTAGAACCAGAATTGTATTGTAAAACCTCATTATCAGCAACACTGGTAATTGTAACATCTGTTAATTCTGATAAGGCATTAGAACCACCAATAGAATCATCAACATATTTCTTAATACTCTGTTGCGTAGCCAGAAAGGTATCTGAATCGGAACTCATATCATCTTCGTCTTTGACAGGCACGACCAAATCTACTGTTCCGTCAGCGTCCTGATAGGTTGCAGTAATGAAAGTCTCGGTGTTGCCCGTAAACATCGCACCAGCCGCATCTTCAGCCCTCTCATCTGTGAAATAAAGATTTGTAGACCCCTCTGTAATATTGTCGGTATCTATAGTAGCTATGTGGTCAACAAAGTCTTTAATTCTCTGGACGCTTTCATCTGTATGTTCCTGATAATGCCTACGGAGATAATCAATAACATCATCCAGACTGGTAATGGTCTGCGGTGGTGTCCAGTTCTTCTGTCGTCTTATGCTCATACGTTGAACGCCTGTCCTCTTGGCAGGTAATATACTGTCATGTTTATAAGCCTGAAGTCAGTATTGCTACTGACATTCTGCACCTTGAATTTAAAGTGGTGTCCCGTTAAGATGAAATAAAAGTCTACTGATTTATTTGTATCGTCGCCTGTACCGACTGTCTTGGTTTGCTGTGTCCATGTAGTCCCGCCGTCATTAGACACCAAGCACCTGAATGTCGTATTCTCACTAACATCTTTATACCAGAGTTTAATCTGATAGACAGTCGCCCATTTACCTATCATCTCTCCATTTTGGTCTGCAAAGTCAATCTGATTAGTTTCGTATACAACGTCAATATCAACGCCGTTGTCTGACTTGTAGTCATCCCCCTCTGCGTAAATTTCTCCGTCAAACCCGCCGAAATAATAACGAAAATCAAGTTCAAGCGGTGAGGTAGCTACACCAGCCCCACTATCAGCGAAAGATAAAGTATCACTAATGGTATCTGCGTATTCACCAGCTTCTGATGCAGAGTCGGTTAATGTTAGGGTGTCGGTTTCAGCCGAGCCGAGAACCTCGCTTATAGAATCGCTAAATGATAAGGTTTCTGATTCTTCACTAGTTTCTTCTGCACCAGTAGTGACATTAATGGAACTCGTATAAGCACTGTATTTTCCAGATGTGGAATAATAATGCCTTATTTTAAATGCATACGTAGTGTCTGCTGATAATCCAGTCACCCATGACTGGTATCCGCCCGCTGATTTCTCTTGTAAATAATCACCATCTTTATAAATATATGTTACGCAACTGCTATTACCGTTAGTCCATACTAGTTCCGTTTTATCTGTACCGGTCTTACGTGCATAAAAATTAGTTGGTACCGATGGATTTGTCCAATCATCGTCAGGGTCAGACAAATGTTGACCGCCACAGCTTTCAGCACCCTCAACACCGCAGATTTTATACCAATAATGCTTATTATCATCCAACCCAGTATTACTGTAAGAAGTGGTTGACCCAGGTAAACCGCCAGTCCCTATTTCATCGTAATTTGTCCCGTCCTCTGACCTATAAATATAAATCGTATCATACGTGCCATTATTAGTCCATTCAAGGTCTAAGCGGCTATCGGAAACTGTCGTAACGGTTAATCCACTTGGAGGGCTAGACACTTAAATTTCTCCCCGACCGCCGCACGACATAACATCGTTATATCTTGAGTGCGACCATTCGTTTGTCTTGTAATTCCAAATAAAAGCTCGGCGGTTTCCATCATCATCTGTTGCTAACCACCGTACTTCCTCTTTTAGGGCATTATGATAACCGAATACACGCTTTAACTCTGTAGGGTTCACAAGCTCAAAGAACTTATCTTTAATGGGCTTTCCAATGGGAGTAACGCTATCCCCGTAAATAGCATAAAAGTCGTTTCGCCCGATAAAAACGTTCGTCCCCATGACAGATACAATGCCGTACGGTGCGGCACACCCGACACCAACCTTCTCTGACCCAAAGGCAATCGGGCTAGTTGATTCTCCTGTCCTATAAGCAAAGACCAACGAATCTGTCTTATAGATAACCAAGTTCGCCCCGACCTTTCCAAGCCCCATAATATAGAACTCTGTATCTAAAAGGTCAGCCTCGCCAGCAGTAGAATCACTCCAATCAGATGGGTCACCGTTCTTTGACCAGAATATAGAGAACGGTTGTCTGTTATCGTCGGTATCTTCGTAATCAGCCATAATCAATCTATCAGCATATTCAATAAGGTATCTCGCCTTTTTGGCATAAGTAGTATCAAGGTCAGTCGCTGTCCCCGAACCAGTCCATACCTGAACATACTCGTTACCGTTCGAGAAATATAGGTTGCTGTTCAGAATCGCCCATGACCATCGTTCGTTCGCCGGTACGCTGTATACCTTTCGGATATAATAATCACCAGCCGCATCCAGTGTCCCCATATAGTTATCAACTAAAGTTAACTGCGTATCACTGTCCACGCTTTCTATTTTAGCCCAGCCTTGCGGTTCTGCATCTGAATCTAGGTCATCGTCTAAAATAAAGTAATCTCCAGCCGCAGGTGCGGTCATATCTGTAGCATCCACCCAGTCAGTCCCAGTCCCGTCAACAGTATCTTCTGTTCCAGTTGCAACCTCCGCAGACGTTCCGCCAGTATGCATCTTATTGATATAAGACCAAGTTCCACCCGACTCATATTTAATGGCATCTGTATTGGTCAAGAAAATAGTTGAGGTTATACCGTCCCTTGTTTGATGGTAAATCACCCTCTGAACATCTACGTCGCTTCCTAAATCACGCACCTTTGCATATCCAGCCCGCTTCTTAAAAGAACGTTTATATAGCTCGAAGTTCTTTGACTCCCAACCTGCATACTGAAACGGCTGGCTTAAAGACGGTGCGTCAATATTCAAGCCATGCTCAATCGGACGAATAATATACTTGCTGTAAGCCATTGATTTAACTACAGATAACCGAATAAGTTAGTGAATAAGTGTCTCCGCTAGACAACGACTTTGCTGATGTCAGCACCTTCCTGGCAAGCATAGTCCCTGCACTCGAAGCATTGAATATACCAGCCTCCTTAACGGTTTCAGAGCCAGATACCGTCCATTGATACGTTAACTGTAGGGTATCATCGGTATAGGTAGTATCCTCTTGGGTCACTGTTGCCGCCGCCCTTGCCAGCCCGTTGCCTGTAATAGCACTGATTAATGCAGTCTGGCTATTCGTAAACGCTGTATTATCATCCCCAAGCTCTAAATAGCTAAACGCAGTCGGTGAATCTACATCGCCCAAAAGGTTTGTTACCATATCTAATCCGGCTTGTGTAACGCCCATTGTTTCCTCCTAAGACTTATATATCTTTTTTCCTAATAACTCATTTCGAGTCACTGGAAAATTATCCATAATGAATTTTACTGTCTTTACCGCCACTAATTCCTCTACTGGATTATCTAAAGAATCATACCATTGTTTCAATTTCTCGTTCCTATGCACTTCTTCATAAATCCGTTCCTTAAACCTCATACCCATTAGTATCCGCCCTGAGGGTCATAATAAGCTGGGTGCGGTTTTCTCTTGCTTTCCCTGTCAAGGTGTTCCCTATCGTGTATTCCCAAGAGGTCGCTGACCATGTTCAGGTATAATTCATAATACGCCTTTGCTTTGTCTGGCTCGCCTAATCTCATATATGACTGATATATCGCTAGGTTCTCTAAAATATCATCCCATTCAGCCCCTATAACCGTCGTGCCAGAACCAGTCAGGGCAACGGGGCGTTTTCGATAATAAATCTTGAGAACATAAGTACCGTCTGGAGTATGATATAAATAAATATAAGCGCCCCTTGACACCCATAATCTAGGATTGCTTCTTACACTTGAATCAGCCCGCCCTGTTTTCTGAATATAATCAAACCAGCTAATATTCTTGAGCTTCTTATCTGTAGTAGTATCATCTATGGTATTCACAAACAAACAATCATCTGGTCTGGAAATATAAGCAACTCCTTGAGATGTGCTTTTAGTTGTATCTGTATCTATTTCAGGGAACGTAAATCTTCGCCCAAGAATAGGTGAGTAGTTCTTTGATGTCAGAGTCCTATAGGCACTATTTATCCAATCTCCAAGATAAGCACTCAAGTCATCACGGTTTCCCAAAGCCAACTGTAAATTTGACTGAAACGAAACAAAATTACGGTCTCCCAAGATGTTCCTCCTCTATTTTGACGTGCCCTAATATTTCTTCCTCTACCACGACCTTATGACGCTCATCTCTCATTCCATAAGCAGGGGCTTCAAGGTATACACCAGCATAAATATTGATTCCAACAGTATCGCCTACCTTGTAAACACCACGTTCCTGAACCTGTTCGCCTACGTCTAATATTTCTCCAATGCGGAATCTCTGATTGGCGTTTTCTGATAAGGCAATCGCCATCACTTCACCCTTACCGTTACAATGCAGGCACGTCTTTGCTCCTATCTTTCCAGTACCCTGACATTTTTCACATTTTTTAGTGCCTGTAGAATCCTCTTTCGGGCGGAGATAGATATATATCCTGTCACCATGAACCTTCAGTTTTAACTTGCTCATTCAATTTCCTCC
The DNA here is from genome assembly GCA_964513225.1 of uncultured Candidatus Bathyarchaeia archaeon. Classification (GTDB taxonomy): domain Archaea; phylum Thermoproteota; class Bathyarchaeia; order TCS64; family TCS64; genus RBG-16-57-9. The sequence goes on from CAZEMD010000088.1 coordinate 5,171, forward strand.
AGTTCCTGATAATCAATTGTTGATTCTTCACGCAGTTGCCTTCCGTATCTAAATCGAAAACAATCTTCGCAGTACCATTCTCCGTTGTACTTGACCATCATACTCTTTGGATAGTATCTATTTCCCTCTAGGGCGCAGGCAGTCCAATCTTCATCAAGGTTCCGTATCTTCCTTGGTGCATGAGTTCTAAACATTTTCATTAAACCTCTTATGCTTCTGCACGAGACGCTTAGTTATGAATGCGGTAAACAGACCGACTACAGCCGTAGCAAACGCACCAAACGGTGCCCTTGTATAGAATGTAGCAAAGATAAAGCCAGCGGTCAACAATAGTGACCCGATGAATAATGCTTTAGTGCTTCCCATTTTTCTGTCCCCTAAAATACCACAAGCTAGCAGTTAAGATAAAAAAAACCACTACCAATCCAACCATTTATGCTATTTCAAATACAATCTTAACTGACGTTGGTGTTCCGAACGTGCAATCGGTCAAATCAATGTAGGGTTTCATAAACGACCCGCCCTCAAAATATTTTATCTTATCATCAGGTGTTGCATCGGTGCATTTAAAATCTACGATAGAAGCTCCGTCTATGCTCCCCTCATTAACAACTAAACGGTCATTCTGTGCTGATGGATGAAACTGAATGGACTTTACCCACATTCCGTTCTTAAATCCGCCGTCAGTACTATGATTCCAGTCAGCACCGCTACCGCTATACATAACCTGTAAAAAATTCCCCGATAAAGTTGTGTCAGCCGTATTTGCCATATTGCCCTCCCTACAAAAGCCTTACATAGGCCGTCCCACCGTCAATAGTAGAACATTTTATATTTTTAATATCAAGCCCTTGCGGGCGAAAATTCTCATGTATCGGTGATGTGTCACTTGCCCCAGCCTTTAACACAATAGCATCAACAGAATCACCACTCTGAAATACCAAATCATCACCAACTGCACTAGGAAAGTATAGAACTTCTCCTACAATCACATACGTTGTTTTCCCTAGTGAGCCAGTTTCATCTACTGTCCATAAATTTGTTTCTTCGTTAAATACATTTGACACCATTGCCCCCTAATCCATAAACATAAACATTTGTCTTTGATAATTATCTCCATGCGGCAGACAATTAACTGGCCAGTCTGCAATATAATATAAAGCCCCCGTGTCATCCGCTACGTCATTAAACCCAAGGATAGTACCAATATGCGTATCTTTTCCGTCTGACCCATGAGTTCCTGACTTCCATAATAATGAAAATGGTTGTTGAGCATCAGTGTCGAATCTAAAGCCTGTTCCTGGTGTATATGATACGGTATAGGTAGCACCAATTCCACTATTAACGCTCAATAAAGTTCCGATTAGTTGCCCCAGTGGGATACAGTTATATGTCCCATTAGTTATCTCGATTTCTATGTCACCATTGCCTTCATTTAGGTCAATCCAGTGCCAGAAGTCACCTATAACCATTATTTAATCTCCGTTGTCTTTCCATAAACTGCTTGTGCATTTAATAGTTTATCTTTAAAGCCATATTTTTCTTTTGCAACTTTTTCAAGGTACTTACAACGTGCCAACTGGTCATCCCTCATTGAACGCCAACCGTCTTTGCGTAAATTTGATTCAATTTCAGAAAAGGTCTTGCCGTATTTTGTTTTGTCTTTGATAATTATATTTGCCATTTAAAATAACAAGGGAGGGCTTTTATGCCCCCCCCTGAGCTTTACTGTGTCGCTACTATACTCAATCCACCTGTTCCTGCTCCGCCAACTCCATCTACCCATACATTACCATTATCAGCGGCAGCTATATTTGTGGCGCCTGCAATCTGGCAACCTTGAAACATAACCAATCCACCGGCAGTATTATGAACATTCGCAGCGGAAGTCATTTCTGTTCCCGTAGATTCCACAGCATTAATGAAAGTACACCCCTTAAACAACACAAAACGGTCTATATCACCAGAACCATCAACTTTCACAAAAAGTGCGTCTCCTGCATCATCGAAAGCCAAAAATAAAGAATCAATAAAGACATTCCTGGTAGCTGCATTAACCAATTCAACCTTTGAACAGGTAGTAGACATGGCAACGGTATCTACGCCTATCGTACATCTTTCAAACGTGTTCTCCGCCCCGCCATTAATATACAAGTCACATGCGTTAGCTTCATCACCTACATGTTCATGGGTAATACCAACGATATGAACATTATGGAAATAATTCCTATTGCCCTCAACGTCCATACCCCTTGAGGCAACGCCATTTGTTGAGTGCCAATTCCCAATTTGAACATTCGCAAAAACATTACCGTGCCCAGAAACCGTTAGTAAAGGATTAGCCGTTCCTGTATATCCACTCGTAGGCGGTGCGATTCTTGCCCTTTGCGACATACCAGTAGGGGCACACAATCCTACAAGGTGAGTATTATCTTTATCCCAAACAATCTCCGAAGACTCCCTTGATGAACCCGTAGTATTACCATCATTTAACAAATAAACCACATCACCTGCTTTGTCCGTCGTTAATCCTTCTGCTGTAGACACTGTGTCAAGAGCATGTAAAGAGTCTGGTCTTAAACCATTATTGGAATCATTACCAACATTAGGAGCAACAAAATACGCAGTGGCATCATATCCTAGCTTTGGTAACATTCCTGGAGCCCCAACCGGAACTCCGCCATACTGAAAAACTCCATCTCCAAAAGTAGTCATAAAAACCTCCAATTTCCCCTAATCCGTATCGGTCTCCCAACAGGCATCTCGGATGCCCATACGGTAGGGTTAATGGCGGGCGAACCATTAATCCGAGACAATAATCCGCCCACCTTTTCCT
>CAZEMD010000089.1:0-7854 GCA_964513225.1 uncultured Candidatus Bathyarchaeia archaeon
AGGCGGTCGACGGCATAAGCTTCGAGATTGAGAAAGGCGAGGTGCTCTGCCTCGCAGGGGAGAGCGGATGCGGGAAGACCACGACAGGCAGACTCATCCTGAGGCTCATCGAGCCCACCGCGGGTAGCGTGGTGCTGCGGGGCGTCGACGTCGCCACGCTCAACAAGAAAGAGCTCAGGGAGGAGCGCAGGGAGATGCAGATGATATTCCAAGACCCATACGAGTCCCTGGACCCCCGCATGGACGTCTTCAGCATACTATCCGAGCCGCTGGAGGTCAACGACGTGACCACCGGGTACGCCGATACGTGGGAGCGGGTCCGGAAAGCCCTGAAGGACGTGCGCCTAGTCCCCGTCGACGAGTTCATAAGAAGATTCCCCCACGAGCTGAGCGGCGGCCAGAGGCAGAGGGTGGCCATCGCCAGGGCCCTGATGCTTGAGCCGAGCTTCATCGTGGCGGACGAGCCCGTGTCCATGCTGGACGCCTCCATAAGGACCGAGATACTGAACCTTCTGAAGGAGCTGAGGAGGAAGTACGACCTCACCTTCCTGTACATCACCCACGACATCGCCCAGGCCAGGTACGTGGGGGAGGAGCTCATGATAATGTACCTGGGCAAGGTGGTGGAGAGGGGGCCCATGGAGGACGTGATAGCGGAGCCCCTCCACCCCTACACGAAGGCCCTCATAAGCAACGTCCCTGTTCCCGACCCGGACACCCGGAGGGTGAGGATCCCCATCGAAGGAGAGACACCGACACCCATAGACCTCCCCGAAGGCTGCAGGTTCCACCCCAGGTGCCGGGAGGCCAAGGAACAATGTAAAAAAGTCGAGCCAGAGCTGATAGAAGTTGGGCCGAGGCGCTGGGTGGCGTGCCACAGATGATCTGTGCTGAGCTACCTATGGGCGAAATCAGCTAACGCACTCTTCCTCGAACTCAACGTAACAGAAGCGGGGCTGAGGGCATTTAAGAACAAGCGAAGATGTCTGAGTAAAGCCTGCAACCAAACGAAACTTAGTGAATGTTTATTAACAGTGTTTTCAACGGAGAACCTGATAGCAATGAAAAGCTACATCAAGATCCATGGACCGCCCATAGTTGAAGCGTTAGATGCCCTAGAGAAGATAGCCGTAGACATGCCTGAAGTCTGCATAATGAGCGTAGATTTCGCAGCGGGTCCCCCCATGGGGGCGGAGCCCCTGATGAGCTACTTCGGTGGACCGGGCGTCATCTCCGAGGAGAGATGCGGTAACATCATCAGCAAGTCGCGTGAGAGCCTGGGGGAGTATGACTTCTTCTTCGAGTGGTTCAAGAACCCGACAAAGGAAAACCTTCGTATGTTGATGAAGAAGATAGACGAAGCCCTGTCAGACGTAGGGGTCAGGTACACCATCACCACCAAATAATTGAACTCAACACCTTTTTTTCACGGTGAAGCAGGTTAATATTTCCGCTTTTCTCCTGAAGGCATAGAACCAAGCAGACGCATGAATCCCGGTTTGCATAGGAGTCATCCCAGATGGTTGACCTTTATCCCTTGGCCCGGACAGTTATGGCCGAGTTAGCGGAAGACCGTAGTAACGGGAACCGAGGAGTCGAAGTCAGGATAGGAGAATGAGCCCGGCTAAGCCTCGAGGCTGCTCTCATCCATGCGGTACCAAAAGTCCACGGAGCAGGGAAACGATCTAGATAGTTTAGGAAATGTTATGCTTTAACCGTAAAAAAAAGGCGTTCCAGACTGTAAACAAACTAGATTTAGTGAACGTTTATTAACCATGTTTTCGACGGGATTCTTGAATAGCTATGAAAAGCTACATAAAGGTATATGGACCGCCCGTCAGGGCGGCGATAAAAGCCCTGGAGAAGATCTCCATCGACATGCCCGAGGTGTGTATAATGAACACGGATCTATCGATAAGCCCGCCGATGGAGGGAGAGCTTCTGATGAACTACTTCGGTGGGAACGAAGTCATCTCTCCCCAGAGATGCGGCAAGATAATCAGCAAGTCACGTGAGAGCCTGGGGGAGTATGACTTCTTCTTCGAGTGGTTCAAGAAGCCGACGATGGACCAGCTTCACACGTTGATGGACGCAGTTGACGAAGCCCTATCTGAGGTAGGGGTCAGATACACCATCACCACCAAGTAGAAAATAATCCAACCATTTTTCTTTTATATTCGGATAAGCAGTTTTTCAGTCAAATTTCTAGATACTGCGCCATGGCATAGCCCTCCGATACGAGGTGCCTGGGCTTAGCCTATTGAGAAAACGCACCGGTTTGCATCCAGGCTCTATCTCAACACCTCTAACTTGCCTCTTTACCGTTGTGCTTTACATCAAACCTTATATCTTTGTGTTCACATGCACATAATGGATGTGTGCATAGGCACGGAATGAATGGTTTGGAGATGTAAAATATGGGATGGAGAGGAAGAAGAGGAGGACGAACCGGCTTCTGGCCGGGCAGAGGCCCCTATAGCTATCTGTCTCCGTGGCAGAGGCGGGGGTCCTACGGCTACGGCAGAGGCGTCGGTTATGGCTACGGGAGAGGGCTCGGCTACGGATACTGGGGGGCCTCATATAATCCCTGGTTATGCCAGAGGTTCCCGTGGCTCCCAAGATGGTGGTGGGCCCAACCAGCGGCCCAAGGGTACAGAGCCCCCTACACGGGCTACGGGTACCCTCGCCGGCCCTACACTAGCTACGCGACGCCCTACACCGTGTACTGATGGGGGTGAACGAGATGTCGTCCGAAGATGAGACGGAAAAGTACACCGTACCCGGATATCCCTATGGATACAGGTACACGATGTGGCCCCCAGGTTGGGCGGGGTACGCCACGCCCTACGGGTATCCCCCAGCATACCCCGCGACCCAGACGGTCGAGGCTGAGCTCAACCTGCTAGAGTCGTACAGGGGGCAGCTAGAGGGCGAGCGGGAGGCAATAAGCATCGAGATAGAGGGAATCGAGACCAGGATCGAGGAGCTGAAAAGCCTCATAGAGGAAGGCGAGGCCGCCTCAGCCCCAACGTGGCTCCCCCCCATGCCTCTCTGGGGCCCCGCTTTCTATGGGCCAGCCACCGCGCCGCAGCAGGAGAGGCAGACGCTGGAGCGGCGGGCGGAGGCGATTGAGAGGCAGATGGAAGACATCAGGAAGCGGCTGGAGGAGCTGCAGGGAGGAGAATAGGTTTGAAGGTAGCAGTTTCAGCCACGGAGGGGAGCCCGGAATCTGCCGTGGATCCCCGGTTCGGCAGGTGCCCGTACTACGTCATAATGGACACCGAGACCATGGAGTCCGAGGTCCTATCCAACACCAGCATGGGCGCCCCCAGCGGCGCCGGAATAGGGGCGGCCCAGGTCGTCGCGGGGAAGGGCGTGGAGGCCGTCTTGACGGGGGCCGTCGGCCCCAACGCGTCGGCCGTCCTCTCCCAGGCCGGCATCAATATAGTGTCGGGGGTCCAGGGAACCGTGAGGGAGGCCGTGGAGGCGTACAAGAGCGGGGGTCTTAAGCCCACAGCCGCGGCCGCGTATGGACAGGGGAGCCTCTACGGGGGACGCGGCACAAGCCGTGGCATGGGCATGGGACGCGGGATGGGGCGAGGCATGGGAATGGGGCGAGGGATGGGGATGTACCCATACCAGGCCCAGCCCCAGACCCCCATGCAGCCCCAGCCAGCCCCCATGACCAGAGATCAGGAGGTCGAGGCGCTGACGGGGCAGATGGAGCGGCTGGAGAGCCAGCTCAAGGAACTTAAGAAGAGGCTTGAGGAGCTGAGTGAGTGACGAGCCTGAGGCTCGCGTTACCCACCAAGGGGGACCGCGGGATGAGGGACGTCATCTCGGACGTGTTCGCGAGGGCCGCCACCTTCACCCTCGTCGACGTCGTCGACGGAGAGGTAAAGAACGTCAAGGTGGAGGAGAACGCGGCCTCGGCCTTGAAGCAGGGGGCGGGCCCACTGGTGACGAAGACCCTCAAGGAGAAGGGTGTGATGGTCGTCGTAGCCGGCGAGCTTGGCTTCGGGGCGAGGACCCTTCTTGAGATGAGCGGGATCAGGGCGGTTCAGGTCGATCCAGGCGTCAAGGTCAAGGACGCTTTGGATGAAGCCCTCAAACAGCAGCTGTTGACTGTCCCTTAAACACAGACACCGAGGCAGACAGTAGACGCATACGGGTGGTCGTCGTCAAGCCTCTTCTTGAATCGTCTGGTACGCTCTGTCTATGGTAAGCTCCGCGATGTCAGCCGTCAGGTTGCTTATCCTCATTATGTTCTCCCTGATGGTCACTATGTGGGTGAGCGTGGACACGTCGTTGGTGTCTCCGTGGATTGGTAGCGGCGTGATCTCCGAGTAAAGGTCCCTGATTATATCCTGTGCGTCGATGACCTCGTTCGTCGGCCCAACGTCCATGCGGAGGAAACAATGGACGGCGTGATCATAGGAGTAGAAAGCGATGTCGGCGGCATCCGAGAGCACCCTCTTTAACTTATCCGGGATGATCTTCTCGGCCCTGTACAACGCCAGTATGCTGCTCGCTATGTTGGTGACGTGGTCGGCGACCCTCTCTATGCGGTGGACGAGCGTCTGGTAGTCGAGGCAGTCCAAAGGATCCAGGTCCAGCTGGTTGGATAGAACCGGGTTACTCACGGCGCTGCGCAGGGTCCTCACGACCAGGTACATCATCTGGTCCACGTCCTCTTCGAGGGAGACCACAGACAAGACGAGGGACTCGTCTCGGTCCCTGATGGCCTGTATGGTGTCCCTGAACATGGAGTACGTCATCATGTGCATCCTCTCCACGCAGGAGGGGACGGAGACCTTCGTCTCGTCCACGAGGGTCTCCAGGTCTATCCGGTTCGACTCCGACTCTATGACCATCATGTAGAGTCTTCGTATGATGTCCCGGATGGCCTTCTGCTGACTGGCCGTGAATATTTTATCGGATTTTAACGTTATGAGTGTGTAGCCGTCCAGGTATGTACCGATCAGCTTCCTAACGATGGACTCGTTGTCCTCGTCTACACCGATCTCAAGGTGGATCTTTTTGACTTTGTCCTCAGCCTTGGCTGCGGGTAGTACGACCAGGGACCCGTCCTGCTGGACTCTCACCACGACGGTGTCCCCTTGGCTCAGCCTGTTGTGTCTCAGCCATTCTTTTGGTAACGTGATCGCCCTCGAGGACTGTCCCAGGGCCATGATCTTCCTGTGATCCATGTTTGTTTATTTATGTGGAAACATTATATGTTTTATTATTAATAATAGTCTTAAGATACCCAAAAAGACAATATATATACATATTACCTAATATTAATAATTTTAGTGCAATGTATATATTTTACTTTTGTTTTATGATAACTCGAGTAAGAATGAAGCCTAAGTGGTACGAGTTCGGGGAAAAGAGCATCGCAAAAGACGACGAAGTCAAGAAAAACTATACCGGGAGACTCGACGGCGAATACGGTCACCTCATGCTGTCCGATAAGAAGATTCTGTTCGTGAAGGAGGAGGGCTTCCTGAGGAAGAAGTACGCCGTGACCCTCAACCTGCAATACGAAGACATCGAGGAGATAAAACAGGAGGACAGGTTCGACCTAAAGATCACTGAGGAGTCCGGGGGCTCATACGAGTTCATCACAGACGACATACCGGTATCGATCGTAGACGAGAGCGTACACGATTTAATGAAGCACCAATAGAACACCCAACAACCTTTTTTATTCGCTAACCAACATGAAGACTCGTAGAGTTTATACAATTATACTGGTACCTTTTTGACTACATTCATGTAGATACAACGGTTTTTAGGATGTATCTTGGCGTCAGACCCTGGAAAAACAACTACAAGCAACCCGTTATATGTAGACGCCGACCCCGTGATTCACGGCAAAAGTGCCATCGATGACTGTGTAACTTATCCTCTAGACATGGCTTTTTACATCTACGCTTCTTCCCTGCAGAACCTTTTAATCCCACGGCGCTTCCAGAGTGTGTCACGAGGTTATAAGCGTGTCAAAGAGCAAGAAAGAGAAGAAAGAAAACTTAATTAAACACAAGCAGCAGCAGAGAGAAAAGAAGCAGCAGGCCAAGATGAGGAAAAAAGTCTCCCTCCCCGCGGGATACCACAAGAAGAAATGATCACAGGGCATCAACCTCCCGGTCAGAGATCCGCTCATCGTAACAACCGACGCTGCCGGGAAGCGTTGTATAAGTTTAAGTTAAACCACAAAGTAGGTAGGGTATGAGATACAGCGTAGACAACGCGGGCAGGCTTAGAAAATTCATAGAGGTAGTGAGAGACAAGCCCATGCCGGCCGGCGCCGCGTCCGTGGACTGGCTGAAAGCTAACGGCTTAAAGGACAGGCGGGACGCCCAGTTCCTCGATATACTGGAGCTGCTCGACTTCGTGGACGCCGGCAGGAAACCCAACCAGAACTGGGTGGCCTTTCAGGACAAGTCGAAATCGACCAGCGTTATGGCGAAGGTCCTCAGGGAGAGGTATTCTTTTATGTTCAAGCTGCATCCTGACGCATCTAACCAGTCTGATACCAATCTGCAGCAAGTGTTCATGGATAGAAAGCTGGAGAAAGAGGAGTCGGCCCGCGCCGTCAAGACCTTCAAGACGCTGCTCCAGTTCGCCGGATGGATGTAGGCCCGGGATAAACCCTGTTTTATGTGGCGTCCTGTGCATAAATCGTTTCGATTAAAGTCGTATGTGGACGTGGGATTTGAACCCCCGACCTCCTGGTAGCAAACCAGGCATTCATACCCCTGAACTAATAGCCCTCAGCCACCAACATCCTCTGATTAATTTTAATCTATTGGAACGCTTTTTGATAAGGAACCAAAAATACCCTAATTTCAGAAAAAGAAGTTTCTCTACTACCAATATAATATATTCCTAAGAATAGCGATTGTTGAAGCGACTATTCTGTCTATTTCATCTTCTTTACTTCGCCTAGATAATCCTTCATGAGTAGAGCGGGCAGCACCGTGGTTTCGACGTCTCCTCTCGAGTTAAGCTCCAACGCCAACCTGTATGCGGTCTTCTCGTTTTCAACGTCTATGATGTTTATGAAGTTGTACTGACCCAGGGTCGCCAACTGGGGGAGTCCACTCTGGTCGCAGCTCTCTAGCTTGCTGCAGATATCCTCAAGGATCTCTGGCTCGTCCCTCAGCTTTTCTTTACACGCACCCGTTAGCTTAGTCAGTAGTACAAACAAGGGCATACTATATCCATATGAGATGAAATTCAAACTTTTTTAACTTTACCCCAGCATAGATGGGTTCAGAGGGCAGACATTTTAAGATTCCAATTAATCGCGGAAGGTAAAACGAATGAAATTTTTTATTAGCTATAAAGTAAAACATAACCTGAAATGGTGGATACAGAAGACGAGGATCTAGAGAAGATAAAAAGGAAGAGACTGGAAGAGATGATGAAAAGCATCTCCGAGAAGAATGTAAAGCCCCCACTCCAAGCATCAAGTAAACCCGTTGATTTGACCGATGCTACCTTCAATAAATTTGTGGAGGATAACCATTTGTCTGTTATTGACTGCTGGGCTCCCTGGTGTGGGCCATGCCGATTTGTCTCTCCGGTCGTGGAGGAGCTTGCCAGGGATTACGTTGGTAGGATCTCCTTCGGGAAACTGAACGTGGATAATAATCAGGGAGTGGCGGCTCAATATGGTGTAAGGAGCATACCAACATTGTTGGTTTTCAAGGATAGAAAACTGGTCGACCAGATAGTCGGTGCGATGCCGAGGCAAATGTTGGAACCGAGGATAACGCGTCACCTGTAGATTATGGGCAGGATTGAGGGATAACTGGATTCTCTCTTTTCCGCGCATGCATACCT
>CAZEMD010000090.1:0-7615 GCA_964513225.1 uncultured Candidatus Bathyarchaeia archaeon
TCGGCCCTGATCATGGGCGTACTGAGCGTCAGATACAAGCACAGATCCCTACTCATGACCGGCCTCCTCATATACAGCCTATCGTTATTAGGCCGCGGCCTAGCCCCGAACTTCATCCTATTCCTGTTGTTCGGAGTTCTAGGCGGGTTGGGAGGACCCATGATTACGCCAATGACGAATACGCTCGTCGCCAAGCATCTGCCCTTGCAGAAGCGGACTCATGTTTTCGGGCTGCTCATTGCCGCCGCTTCGTTTTTTTGGGTCATCGGCTTTATAATAATCCGCTTCATCAGCGACATTGGGGGGTGGCGGCTATCCTTCCTCGGTTTTGCGCTTCCTCTTCCTCTTCTGGGCCTATTATTGGCTTTTAAAGGTCTTCCACCTGAATCAGGGAGTTTACAAACCCCTTCAAGCACGGGCAGTTTAATTGAGGGTTACAGAGGGGTTCTCTCAAGCAGATCGGCTGATGCCTGTCTGGTGTGTGAATCCCTCTCACAGGCAGTTTGGTCGGGCTTTACCCTCTATGGCGCCTCTTTCTACAGGCAGCAATTCCTGATCACTAAAGGAGCGGTTACTTACATTCTGATGGGCGCAGCTATGAGCTATACTCTTGGCGCTCTGATCAGCAGCAGGCTAGTGAACAAGTTTGGAAGAAAGCCCGTGACGCTCGTATCTGCCTTCACGGCCGGGCTCTTCACACTCTTCACAACCATGGTGCCTAATCTATGGGTTTCACTGGCTCTGAGTCTGACAGGATATCTTCTAATGGGCTTGAGGTCGACTGCTGCAACCAGTTTGACGATCGAGCAGGTTCCCGAGTTCAGAGGGACCATGATGTCGATGAGGTCTGCCTCGACGAGCATGAGCGGAGTCTTGGGCTCGGGTCTGGGAGGCCTAGCTCTTCTCATGTACGGTTATGAAGCCCTTGGCCCCTCCCTTGGAATATTAGGCCTAGCCTCAGGCATTATCATGTATCTCGTCGTCGTTGATCCTACACAAATGCAAAGTTAGGAATCCAATCATTCCAAGATTTTTTTCCATTAATATCAAGTAACTTGATACAAATCCCAAGATAAGTCCCTGATCATGCTTAATAAAAACGCTTATTCCATTTGACATGTGTATTGAACTTCTCTTCGTCTAAAAGTAAACACCATCCTACAGCATTAGCTAGTATAGATGAAGAATTATTCGAGCATGCATATACGAAAGCATATTCTTTACACTTTGCTGTCTGTCGGTATCCTAGACGAGCAGGGCACCGTATAAATAACCGGAATACCTCAGTCCATGTACCGCATGGCAAAGATAGCGAGCCTCCTGGAGAGGCTGTGGGAGAAGACCATAAGGGCCGGGTGGTACAGGGCTGACCACGTCTCAGAGGAGAACCCGGTGGTCATAGGCGGCTGCGCACGGAGCGGCACCACCCTCATGCGCGTCATGATAGACACCCACCCAAACATCTACTGCGGACCCGAGACGGGGCTCCTCTACCTAAGAACCCTGACCCGAAGAAAGATCAGGAACCTGTCACGGAAGCTAGAGGTCCCCGAGGAAGACCTCAGGGCAATGATGCGGGACACTGACTCCTACTTCAGTTTCGTGGAGACCCTCTTCGACCACCTCAGAAAGAAGGCCGGGAAGCCCCGGTGGGGCGACAAGAGCCCCCAGAACGTCCTACACCTGGACAGGATATTCCGCCACTTCCCCGAAGCCAGGTTCATACACATGATAAGGGACGGCAGAGACACGGCCTGCAGCCTACGGACCTTCCCAAGGTACAGGATGGTGGACGGCCGGAGAGTCGAGCTTGACACCATGAATCCCCTCGACCAGTGCGTACGGAGATGGGTCCACGACGTAGAGGCGGGCATGACTTACCGCGGAGACCCCCGGTACATCGAGGTCAAGTACGAGGATCTCATTGGAAGCGACGAGGAATCCCTCATACGCGTCCTCGGGTTCCTCGACGAACCCTGGGACGAGCGCGTCACCAAATACTACCAGATAGAATCCCCCGGCAGGGACGAGGACAAGATGCCCCAGAACCCGGGGGCGACCAAACCCATCTACCGGACGGCGCACAGGAGATGGCGAAAAGAGTTCACAGAGGAGGATAAACGCGTCTTCAAGGCCATCGCGGGTGACCTGCTGGTCACGCTAGGCTACGAGGAAGACGACGACTGGTAAAATAAAGTAACATTATGATATATTCAGTTAAAAATAAGGTAAAACGTGGATGGAAAAGGGAAAAGATGGATCGCTGATCCTTATCAATAAACTGATCATTAGAATATGATGTTAATATTATATAGTGTAGGCACCTTCTTTTTGTTACTTATAATCGATACCAAATAGATATGCATAATCCCTTTATAAACAGAAAGATGCTCCATGGGTAAGGAGGTAAAAATGATATGACCTTCATGAGAGAGAGAAAAGCCATTAGCCCTGTGATTGCCACGGTCATCCTGGTTGCCGTCGCCATTACCGTCGCGGTAGGCGTCAGCTACTGGATGAGTGGTATAAGCAGCCAGTACACGCAGTTCGAGAAGGTAGAGATACAGACAGGCTACGCAACATACGATACCACCAACAGTATCTGGACGGTTACGATGGCCATAAAGAACAGCGGTTCGGCGCAAGCAACCGTAAACATGGTCTTCCTGAACGACGTTCCGTGTGCAGATGCCGAATATAAAAAAGGCACCGGCAACCTTACTGCAACTTGGTGGGGTACAAGCATCCCATCCACCGGAACGGTCCTTAAAGCTGGAGAGCAAGACACAATCTACGTTTACATAGACGACCCATGCAGCGGCGTAACAGAACTAGCAGGCTTAAGCTCGGGTACAACTATAAACGTGAAGCTACACAGCGCTGGCGGAATGGACTACATCAAACTGATAAGACTACCATAGCTGGCTAGTTCCCCCTTCTCTTCTTTTACTTTAGGAGGATAGACCTTGGAGACACTGAACAGGCTCTTTAAAAACAGGAAGGCGGGCTCGGAAACCGAAGAGAAAGTCGTAATCTCCAAGTTCAAACCCCATTTTGAAGTCATACACGAGTACTGGGTAAACGAGCCATACGCCAACATAAAGATCGTCAACTCAGACGAGCTGGGCGAAGGCAACCACTACTACGTGAACGAGGTCGAACTCACAGAGATACAGTTCAAAACGTATGAGACGATAGTGAGGATACTCAGCAAGGAGTTCAGGTCTCCAAAGGGCGAGCAAATAGACCCACGGGACTACGTCTTCGAGCAGGCCGAGATAATCGCGGAGAAGTACCACAGGAGTCTCGGCAAGTTCAAGATCGAGGAGTGGGACCAGATCTTCTACTACGTGGTCAGGGACCTCATCGGCTACGGCCCGCTGCAGGGCATCATGGAGGACCCTAATATAGAGGATATCAGCTGCAACGGCGTCGATATGCCCATCTATGTGTGGCATAGACGTTTCGAGAGCATTCCGACGAACATCATGTTCAAAAGCCACCAGGCGCTGAACGACTTCATAGTCAAGCTCGCGCACAAGAGCGCCAAGCACATCAGCAGCGCACAGCCGATACTGGACGCCATGCTGCCGGAGAAGCACAGGCTCGCCGCCACCTTCATGAAGGAGGTGTCCCTGAAGGGGAGCACCTTCTGTATAAGGAAGTTCAGGGCCGAGCCCTACAGCGTAGTGGACCTCATCACTATAGGGACCCTCAACGAGAGGATCGCCGCCTACTTCTGGTTCATCCTCGAGTACAAGAAGAGCTTCATGATCGTAGGCGGCACCGGTGCGGGTAAGACCAGCATGCTCAACGCCCTCCTCAGCCTGATGAGCGAGAACGACAAGATCGTCACGGTCGAGGAGGTGCCGGAGCTGAGCCCACCCGTTTCCAACTGGACGCAGCTGCACAGCAGGGAGAGCTTCAACTTCGGTGACGGCCCCAGCGGCAGCATAAGCCTCTTCGACCTCATCAAGGTGAGCCTAAGGTACAGGCCAGACTACGTCATCGTAGGCGAGGTCAGGGGAGAGGAGGCGTACGTGTTGTTCCAGGCCCTCGCTACCGGCCACGGCGGACTCTGTACCATGCACGCGGACAGCATAGACCGCGTCGTCAAGCGCCTCACCTCGCCGCCGATGAACGTGAGCGAGGTCTACATCCCGTTGATGAACGTGGCCATGTACATCCAGCGCGTCGAGCTGCCGAACAAGAAGGAAGGCCTAAGCTTCGGTAGAAGGGTGAGAACCGTCTCCGAGATCGCAGAGTTCGACAACTACATCGAGGTGTCCCGCTGGGACCCGAAGAAGGACGTGTTCAACACATGGTTCAAGGACAGCTTCATACTTCAGCAGATCTCGACTCAGAGCGGCATGTCGATGAAGGAGATCATCGAGGAGATAGACAGGCGAGAGAGATACATAGAGGATATAGTCGAGAGCGGCGTCAGGGACCAGAGCGAGGTAGCCGAGAAGATACTCGCCTATTATAACAGACAGAGAGACAGGAAGACGAAGGGAGAAGAAACGGAGGAGGAAGAGGAGGAATTTCTTGTCACACATGACGAGGACACCAAGGACATCATCGATATGCTTAAGGACGCCTCTTCATCGATGCTCGAAGACATAGTCGCTCAACCATCCCAGGAGCATGAACCAGAGCGAACCGGGATCGAGGAACAGATGGAGGTAACTGAGCCGGAGCCTGAGCTAGAGCCCTTAGAGCCTGAGGTATTGGACGAGGTTCCTATGAATGAGCTAGCAGAGCCAGAGGCCCTGGAGCAAGAAGTCCTTGAGACGGAACTCAAGGATGAGCCGTCCACAATAAATGATCTTGTCAATGAGCAGGAGATGGAGCTGGACTTCGCAACCAAGGTTCTCTGGGAGCTGGCTAAAGACGCCAGCCAACTCGCGGTTGACAAGAAACTGACCGATGACGCGCATGAAGCTGAAGTAGAGGAGGCGCAGCAGTGATAAAAAAAATCGATTCCGTGGAGTTGATCAGAGACTTCTGCTACGCTTATTTCGGTTGGTTCGGCAGAATACTCTCCAAGACCTTCGATACGGTAGAACATGACCTGGAGTCGGCGTACATGAAGATCCACTCCGAGGTCTACTTCAGCATCGTGGGGTTCCTTTCTGTTGTTTCATGCATGGTGCCTCTTGCGTTCATCGCCTTCGCCGTCATGGGCTATCTGGACGGCGGCGTCAAGTTAGCCGTTCAAAGGGTCATATACGTGCCGATAGCTGCCATGCTCCCCATAGCCATCATAGTAATCGGTATGCTGATGCCCAAGATGTTCGCCAGCAACAGGATGTCCGAACTCAAGATCGAGATCCCCTACGCATCCATGTACATCAGCGTCATGGTGAGCGGCGGCCTCTCGCCCTTCGAGAGCTTCCTGAGAATGCGGAACATGAGCCTGCTGCCGAACATGCAGGACGAGGTCTCAAGGATAGAGACCATAGTCATGTCCACCGGCATCGACCCCGTCTCCGCCATGGAGCAGGCGGCTAAGGCCGTGGAGTTGAAGGACTACAACGAGCTCCTGCTGGGCTACGCCTCCAGCGTCAGGACCGGCGGAGACACGCTGCACTACCTGTTCAACCAGACGCACAGTATGTTCAGACGCCTCGCCACCACGGTGAAGGCTAAGGGAGAGACGGCGGCCATGCTCATGGAGACGTACACCATCGTAGGCATCCTGGGCGTACTCGGCATTTTCCTCATATTCGTGGTCGGTCTCAGCCTCCCAACCGCGGGGGTGAGCATCTCTACGTACCAGTTCTTCCTTTTCAGCTTCGTAATCATGCCCTTCATATCGATCATATTCCTCTATGCCGGGGACGCGTCCCAGTTCAACTACCCCATCTCCAATTGGAAGCCGTACTACGTGTTTGCGGCGATGGTCCCCCTCGGGTTAGGCTTGGCGTCGCAGATGGTTTTACCCGTATTCAGCTCTAACTTCCTCGTCTTCCCCCAGCTGTTCGACTTCGTCGTATGGCTCAGGAAGCTCCTCAATTTCGCGGAGGGCACAGAGGCATCCCTAGGTCTAACCTTGACGCTGATCATCGTTTCTATACCGGTATATGTATCGGATCACCTGACAGCCGGACGAAGTTCAACCCTGATGGACGGCATCACCCAATTCATGAGAGACCTGGTGGAGGTGCGGAAGAGCGGGCTCAGCCCGGAGAAGAGCATCGATGCGCTAAGCGTCCGCGAATACAAGGGGTTCAGCAGGTATCTCCAGGACATCAGCACTAAGATAAACTGGGGCTACCCCCTCAGGCAGATATACCAGGAGTTCTCCGAGAAGGTGAAGAACTGGATCGCGTTGGTGAACATTTACCTGCTCATAGATACGATAGAGGTCGGCGGGGGGACGGAGCAGAGCATCGAGAGCCTGGCCGAGTTCAGCGAGTCAACGAAGCAGCTTGAGGCGGAGAAGAGGGCCGTGCTTCTGCCGCTGCTCATAGTGCCATACATCGGGGCAATGCTGCTCACAGGCACAACCGTGCTTTTCTTGGGGTTTTTCACGGGCTCGGACATTGGAGTCAGCGTACCCCAGGTTATGTTGCTCAAGACTCTCCTTACGCCTTTATCGTTACACTCTTTCACTCTTGGGCTTGTGACGGGGAAGATAGTGTCGGGAAGGGTGTCCGCAGGCTTCAAGCACTCTATAATGCTCAGCCTAGTATCCCTCTTTGGCGTATGGGCGGTTTCGAATCTTAACATCTCAGGAGCGTTGATATAATGTCGGTTATGCGTAGAGCCTTGTCGCCGGTCATCGCCACGGTGATCCTCTCCGGCGTAGTACTTGCGGTAGGGGGGGCCATATGGTCGTACAGCTTGGGGGCGGCCACCGTGACCGCCGACGTTTACATATCTGACACAATGAGGCTGCTTTACACGATGCAGGAGCGTTTCGCCGTTGAACACGTATTTTATAATGCAACAGATGACGTGCTAAATGTGTGGGTGTACAACTACGGTGAAGTCAACGTCACCGTAGACGTTTATATGAACTCCACCTCGGCTTTTGAACTATCAGATAGCCACTTAATAGAAGCTCATAACACAAATCGGGTTGAATTTAACTTCACCTCTAGCCCACTCCCGTCGCATGAGCAAGTCGCGATTAAGGTGTATAGTAGGAGGCAGAACGTTGCGTACAAGAGGTATTATGTACCGTAGAAAAGGCGTATCCACCATCCTGGGGACCTTGATCTTCATTGGAATACTTTTCAGCGCGGTTATCCCGATGATGCTCACCATGAAACAGGCAGACATTTTTATGGAACAAGAGAAGCTTGAGATGCAACGCGCCGACGACGAGAGAGCAAGGGAGGTCATCGACGTCTACGCCTATCCAGAAGGCGCAGATAAATTACAGGTAAAAGTCGAGAGTCGATGCGAGGTCCCAGTCACCATAACCCATGTCTGGATTAACAACAATATGACCCAGACATCCGTCAATGTTGGCGCCATGTATGAAAAGATCATAGGTAACTACAGTATTACCCTTCTTGAAGGCGTGAACGCGACCTTTAGGGTAAAAGTCACGACCTCGCGGGGGAACGTGTTCGAAAACCTCGCAGGCGACGTATGCTACGAT
>CAZEMD010000091.1:0-7614 GCA_964513225.1 uncultured Candidatus Bathyarchaeia archaeon
CCGAGGACGCTGAGGGTTATCGTGGGCCTGCTTCCCCTGCTGTCGGCCAGCATACCCCACGGTATCTGGCCTAGCATGTACCCCACGAAGTACGCCGACATCAGCGCACCGGACTGGGTGTAGCTTAACGACATCTCGGCCTTGATGGTCTCCAAGACGTTGCTGTAGGCGCTGTTCATGAGGTTAAGGGTGGCCAACGCCAAGAAGCCTCCCACGATTATCCTCCTGTGCCTCAGCACCCCTGCCCCGGTCAACCATGCATCCTCCACGTCAGCTGAAACGACGGTCGTTCCTCCATCGAATAAGGAAGATATTGTATAAACCTGATTATAAAAATGGAAAGAAAAAGGGTTTAGATGACCAGCCGGCCCATCTCGTCCGACTTGAGCAGATTCTCCCAGTTGGCGGTGGCCGTCCCCTGGATGTCGGCGATCTCTTCCTCGGTCATGTGGCGGAACCTAGCCTGTGGGCTGAGGTACTCCGTCACCGGCTTCAGCTCCTTGGGCTTGTAGTTCAGCTTGAACTTCTTCCCGTCCAAGATCTCGTAGAGGGGCCAGATGCCGCTCTGGACGCTGGCTCGTGCCACCTCGATGGTCTTCGCGGGGTCGAACCTCCACCCAACAGGGCACGGGCTCTGGACTATTAGCATCCTGAAGCCCTTGATGGTCTTCATGTAGTTGACCTTGGCTATGAGGTCCTCGGGGAAGCCTACGCTTGCGGTGCCCACGAAGGGCACGTAGTGGGCCGCGAAGATGAACGGGATGTTCTTCTTGGGCCTCGGCTTGCCCCTGCTCCTTGGGCCGACGGGGTTGGTGCTGGTCCTAGCGTACTTGGGGGTGGCCCCGCTGCGCTGGTTGCCCGTGTTCATATATGCCTCGTTGTCCTTGGTGATGACGATTATGTCCTCGTTGCGCTCCGCGGCCGCGCTGAGCCCCTGCATGCCTATGTCGTATGTGCCTCCGTCGCCGTAGAACCCGACGGCCAGAACGTCTTCGCGGCCGATGGCTTTCAGCCCACGCACCGTTCCTGTCAGCTGGGCTCCGCCGCCCTCGAAAACCGTGCTGACCCTAGGGGTCTGCGTTACCGAGTCTGGGCAACAAGGTATTCCGTGCCTGATGACGTTGGGGCCGAGCGCCTTGAACGCCAGCCTCGCGGCTAGAGCCGCTCCGCATCCCTGGCACGCGCTTCCCGGGGTTATGGTTATGTCAGTTAGGGGGATCTGCGCCCTCGTTATTCTTTCACTCATTCTTCATCTCTCCTTCATAGCACCTCTTAAACCCATGTCACCTGCTCAACTTTGCCTCCCTTGGCGGCCTTGAGGATCTTGTCCCCGATCATCTCGAAGTCGTGTACACGGACCTCTTTGCCGCCTAGCCCGGCGTGGAACTGTAGAGTCACGGGTCTCTCCTCTAGATCGTATAGCGAGGCTCTTAGCTTGCCGAAAACCGGGCCGCCCTTGCCTGGGCAGATGCTTCTATCCACCACGGCGAAGCCGTCGAGCTTCTTTGACCACTCCTGGAAGTCCTTCACAGGGAAGGGAATGAAGCTTCTCAGCTTGATTAGGCCGACCTTCTTGCCCTCTGCCTGCATCTTGTCTACCGCTGCCTTGCATGTGCCCGCGATGGTGCCCATGGCTATTATAGCGCACTCGGCGTCATCCATCTTGTAAGGCTCTATCATGCCGTTGCCGTAGCGCCTCCCAAAGGTCTTCTCGAAGCTGTCCATGGTATCCTTGAGGACATCCTCTATCTTCATGACCGCCTCGTGGTGGGTCTTCCATGGCATCTGCGGGTCTCCGCCGCCCCAGCCTCTGGCGAAGGTGGACGGATCAACCTCGTCGGGAAGTATGCTTGGGATGGCCTTGTTCGGCGGCAGCCATTCATCCACTGCTTCTTGGGCAGGGATCTCGACTGGCTCAGCCGTATAGCTTAGCACGTATCCGTCGTAGCCGACGGCGATGGGTATCCTGATTCTCGGATCCTCGGCGACCTTGTAGGCCATAAGGAGGCTGTCTAGGATCTCCTGGGCGTGCTCGACGTACTGGTGGCCCCAGCCTGTCCACTGCTGGCTCATGAGGTCGCTGTGGTCGGGCTGCATGCCCTTTGTGTTTCTGTGTACGATGGCCATGACGACCGGTAGCCTGAAGCCTCCTGTCCGCACCATAGGGTGATGCATGTATAGCAGCCCGGGTCCGCTTGTGCACGTGAATGTTCTCGCGCCCGTCCTGCTGGCAGCCTGGACGACTACCTGACTGGTGAGCTCGCCTTCGACGTTGACGAAGTCGAAGTCCCACTCGCCGGCGGCGTACATCTCGCTCAGGTACTGGGTGATGGTCGTCTGGGGTGTGATCGGGAAAGCGCTGGCCACCTGAACCTTAGCTAGCTTCACAGCCGTGGCGGCGGCCTTGTTTCCTACCATTACTTCATACGACATTTTCTATACCTCCACTCTCACCATTTCTATCGCGTCCACTGGGCACTCGTTGGCGCAGACGCCGCATCCCTTGCATGCCTCGTACCTTATCCATGGCTTGTTCTTCTCCTCGTCCCATTGTATGGCGGTCTCGGGGCAGAAGATCCAGCACGTCTTGCAGCCGATGCACTTTTCCTCGTCGATCTCAGGCGTGAACACGCGCCAACTGGAGACGTCCTTGAGGACCCCGTAGCCGCCGACGTGAATATCGACCTTCTGCTCGGGGGCGTCCTTGACTAACGCCTGGATGGGCCCCTTGACCTCGTCGTAGCTCCTCTTGATGGCTGCGATGTTCATGTCTCCGAGTCGGCCGGGGAATATCTTCTTGATGGCCTTCTCGATGGACTCAACTTTCAGTAGGCCAGTGATCTTGGCGAAAGCGCCTAGGATGGCCGTGTTGGTGATTGGTCTGCCGAGAGTCTCAAGGGCGATGGTGGTAGCGTCCACCGTGGCGACCTTGAAGTCTCCGCCGAGCTTGACTTCCTCAGGCGCGTAGGCGGTGTTCAGCAGAACGAGGCCGCCAGGCTTGAGTTGGTCGACGACCGCCTGTTCTTTGGCGATGAGGGGGTCGAGGACGACGCTGATGTCCGGGCTGTGGACGAGCTCCCTCTCCCTGACGCGCACGTCGTCGATTCTAACGAAGGCAGTCAGCGGCGCCCCACGCCTCTCCGTGCCGTACATGGGGATAGCCTGAGAGTACTTGCCTTCCTCGTAGGCAGCAGTGGCGATGATCCTCGACGCGGTCACCGCCCCTTGGCCGCCCCTGCCGTGTAACCTTATTTCTATCAATGTGTTCACTCTACGTGAATCGTTACTCTAACCCATATTGGTTATTAAGAATAACGATTTCAAATCAAACGGATAACGCCGGCTTTTAAATTGTTCTAAGATCGTCGCGAGAACATCGGATAATCAGTTTTAGTTGTTTTATCTCTCAAATCTGCGATACATTTAGGTTAACTGTCTAACCCTTTTTATTATGCGGCATACTAAAGTGTTGGACTAGTCATGATGGCTGAACGGGAACAGGGCTTCCGTAAGATGCTTGAGAAGAGCATCGTCGAGAACATCAAGATCGAGCACCATGTGGTGCTCAAGGGACAGTACCAGAAAGCCTATGATCTGTTACGTGACAGCCTGGACACCGGGATAACGCCTTGCCTCGTCGGGCCCCCCGGCGTCGGTAAGAGCCTCATAGCACGGAAGGTGGCGGAGGACACGGAGCGCAGCTTCCACGAGGTCTTCTTCGACGAGAACGTCACACCAAGCAGGCTCATAGGGGCCTTCGACCCGGCGCTGGTCGTGAGGAACGGCCGAAACATAAGCAGCTTCGAGCCCGGGCCGCTAATCAGGGCCATGGTGGAGGGCGGCCTCTTCGTCGCCCAAGAGCTCAACAGGGCCACGGAGTTCTGCCAGAACAGCCTCATAAGCCCCTTGGAGGAGCGGCACTACCACCTGTTCCCCCTAGGCATGGTTAAGGCCCACGAGAACTTCGCATTCGTGGCCACCCAGAACCCCATAGAGACCGCCGGTACCTACAGGCTCAGCAAGGTACTCGTGGACAGGGTCGGCTGCTGGATCAGGCTCGGCTACCCCACGAGGGAGACGGAGATGGAGATCATCATGGAGAACACCCCCGCGTTCAGCCTCCCCACCAGCACATTGGAGAAGATATACGACATCGTAGACGAGACGAGGCACACGCCGTCGCTGGAGGTCCCCGCCTCGCCCCGGTCAGGCATCTTCCTCACGAGGCTTGTGAACCGTTACCTAGACAGGTTCGAGAGCGAAGACGCCGCCATAAGGTTCTTCGCGCCGGCGGTGCTCGGCAAGGAGATGCGGGTCAGGGACGCGGGCAAGACGGTGTCCATGGTCGTCGACGAGATAGTTGAGAGGAGACTCGCGTAGGTGTCTGACGACGCGTACATGAGGTACCCCTTCAGATACGCGCACTACTTCATACCTGAGTTCATCACCAGGCTGCGTGTGAGCCGAGACTGCGACGTGAAGCCCAGCCCCCGGCAGGGCATCAACATGGGCAGGCTGCTGCTGCCGCCGTACCTGAGGCAGGGCTACCTGAGGTTCAACGATCTCCTGAACGCGGCGGTGGTGACATCCCACATGGGGTGTCAGCGGGCCGCGGAGAAGATAGCGGCGGAGATACTCGTCAACCTCGAGCACGAGGAGCAGGAGCCGGAGTACGATCTATCCGGCGAAGATTTCATGAACCTCCTCTCCAAGAAGATGCAGGAAGAGGTCTACGTTACGCCGCACGGCATAGGGCAGGAGAACGACTTCGCGGCTGCCCACAACAGCACCGTGGACCAGTTCGACAGCTTCCAGAACAAGCCGGACATAGGCGTCGGCCCCGGCGAAGACGAGATCGTCAAGACCGGCGTTAAGGCGATGAAGAACACCGAGAGCGAGGAGACCCGCAGGATACTGGCGGAGCTATTGAAGGAGAAGCTGTTGAAGCTGGGCCGGGAGTTCGAGAGGAGGGAGGACTGGGCCAGGCACCGGAGCATCACCCCATTCCAGCAGGGGGAGGACCCCGACCTCATCGACGAGGAGAGAAGCCTCGAGAACATACTGGATCTGGGGCGCAGCGTGGAGGAGATAAGGTACGACGACTTCATGATGAGGCAGCCCGACAAGCAGAAACGGACAATCATCTACATACTGGACATCAGCAACACCATGTTCTACGACCTTGAGGGCATAAACAGCATAAGCTACAGCGTCCTCAGCATGGTGCCGTTGATGTGGGGGCTCCGCCGAGAAAAGTACGGGCTATGCCTCTACGAGTCAAACAGCCACATAGTGAAGGACCTCTATGATGAGATCAACGTGACACCGGTGCTGGAGGACCTCATAGGCATGGTCGCCATGAACACCACGGAGATGGAGAAGCGGTTCAGCGGAGGCCTCTTGAAGGCGACGTGGGGCGGCACGGTTCCCGGGAAGAGTCTCCAGTGGTCGCACGACCAGATCACCGAGATAAGCGACCGCAGCGACCGGATTGTTTTCATATTCAGCGACTTCGTGCTCACCCAGCCCGGGGAGCTGACCGAGGAGAACGAGCAGAACTACCATATCCTGGAGAGGATGGTGGATCTTGGTGTCCGGGTCTGCGCCTGCGTCTCGCCGCTGGCCCATAAATCGATCTTCAGGCCGTACACCAAGGAGTCTCTGAATAGGATGAAGGAGATAGGCATCCGGCAGCTGGAGACTTATAAGCCGAGCGTATTCCTTGAAGAGGCTCAGCGGTTCATAGAGGAAGAGTAACCCCTTATCCTAGTTGATTTGTTCCGGTTGTCCCCGTGTGGTGAGAGTTTTACTTGTTTTTATCGTCTTTTTTCTGCGTTGTTACTCTCATATTAAATAATTAACTATTCATAAAAATAGAGAAAAATATGGGTGGCTCTCAGGTTGCACGGATAATCCAACTGAAATTCTATGTTACTGATGATAAATGGTTGTCACGGTTTCATTGTTATGCAGACGAGGCCGCCGAACTGTGTCACCCGGGCACCCGCCGCCGTGTCAGCAGGTACTATCTTGGTTTGGATTTTCCTGTTTGCTGAAATCTGGATGAGTCTCTGGATCCTTCTTCTGTGCCTCTCGTGGAACTGGTCGGTGACTAGCAGGTATTCGGCGTCGCCGCCGCCGTACACGTGTGCCTCGACCTCCTTAAGGCTGAACAACAGGGTATCTATTCTATCTGCGTCGTTCAGACGCTCCTCGAGGACCTTCATGACGTTCACAAGGTCTCTGCTGGACGCCGTTGAAAGTTTCTCCTTGAAGCTGTTCGTCTTGACGATGCCGCGGACTTGACGCTCATTCATTGCGGCCATGGGGACGTGCTCGAAGGTGGTCTTGTTCAGGTCCCACCCCTTGATGAGCCAGCTGTGGTGCTTCTCCACGTGATCCATGAAACCGGCGTAGTCTTTATCGTCTGCCGACGCTATGAGCACGGTCTTTACTCCCTGCTTGATCTTCGGCCGTAGCAAGTCGACTATGGACTCGTGTAGCTCGTAGGGTGATTCTTCGGTTATTCTCTGCCCGGGCTTCACTGACTCGCTGTAGATGTTCCAGACGGCTGCCTCATGGTCTTGGATGCCTATCATCACCGCGGTGGGGTATCCTCGCCGTCTTCTTCGTCTAGGCACGGGGATGAAGACGCTCGGCGTGTTTAAAGCGTTGAGGTTTCTTGACCGCCTCTCTTTTGAAGGGTCATGAAGTATCCGAGGGGGAGGATGAGGAGAGACGCAGCTACGAGCAGGGTGTACATGGTCGGGGCTCCGTAAGTGTCGGCTATCAAGCCTCCGGCGAAGGGACCTATGAACATGCCGACGCCGTATACCCCCTCATGGACGCCCATGGCGGACCCTAGGGCTTCCTTGGACGTCCTCTTGGCTATAAAGTCCAGCACCACGGGCGTCATTATCCCGGACCCCACGCCGTAGAGGAACAGAGGCAGGGCGAAACCCATGAGCCCCGACGCCAGCCTTGCCAGAAACATGGATGCCGCCAGCAGAACCGCCGCGGTGGAGACGGATTTTCTCGTGCCCCAGGCCACGAAGCGGCCCACACACATGAACATCAGGCCCCTCACGCCGTTGGTCATGGTTATAAGGAACCCGATGATGGAGGACGAAAGCCCCACGACGCTCATGTGACCCGGCATGATGGCCATGTATATCCCGAGGACGAGGGTGAAAGGCAGCAGCGTGGCGTAGGAGAGCAGAAGCCCCCTGAGGCTGTCAAGGTCGATGGAACCGGTCTTCGACTCGGTTCGGAGCTCCACCTTTCCCCTGAACCTGACGGATATTATGACGAGGCTCAGGATCAGTAGGGATGATAGGGAGGCGAAGAGGCCCCTGAAGCCGTATGCTTTGGAGATCACGCCGCCTACCAGGGGGCCCACGGTGAACCCCGTTATCCATGCGAGGTTGTAGCGGCCCATGGCCTGGGTCAGGGTGGTCTTGGGGGATATGTCGGCGGTCAGTGTGCTGGCGGAGACCCAGAAGGTGGCCGAGAAGACGCCTAGGAGACCCCGCATCACGGTGAGCTGCTGAATCGTCGATGTGAACATGAACATGGTCATCGTCAAGCCCGCGGCGAGGGTGAAGACCGTGTACA
>CAZEMD010000092.1:0-7607 GCA_964513225.1 uncultured Candidatus Bathyarchaeia archaeon
CATACTCACGCCCTGGCTCAAGGAGGCCGGGAGCAGGGAGAGGTTCTCAGAGCTCCTCAAGGTCCCCGACTACCGCGACGAGATCGTGGACGCCCTCAAGAACGGTAAGTGGTTCATCAGGCTGGCGTACAGCCCCAACACCAACCCCCAGTGGGCCGAGAACATCTGGATCAGCAGGCACAAGGACGAGAAGCTGGCCGGCAAGAACATAGCCCAGGTCGCTGCTGACCGGGACAAGCCGCAGCTTGAAACCTGGTTCGACCTCATCTGCGAGGACCCTGACGCCATGGGCTACGCCGCCGGGACCGCCGACACGGGCAACTTCCCGTGGAAACCGTACAGGGCGCTCATGTTCAGGCACAGGTGCGGAAGCCTCAGCCTGGACCAGTCGGTCTACGACTACGAGTACAGGATGGACAAGCCGCCTTACAGGAGGCCCGGCAGGAACGCGTACAGCGCCTTCCCCGCCTTCATCGACAAGATGGTCAAGGAGCTAGAGATATTCACCCTTGAGGAGTGCATATACAAGATAAGCACCGCCGCCGCGGAGCACCACAACCTCGAGGGACGCGGCGCCATAACGCCGGGCAGCTATGCGGACATAACGGTGTTCAGCCTCGACAAGCTGAAGGTGGTGAGCACGCCCGTCGAGCCCAACAAGCAGCCCAGGGGCGTGGAGTACGTGTTCGTCAACGGCGAGGCCGTGGTCGAGAAAGGCAGACATACAGGGGCGACTCCAGGCCGTGTGTTTAGGAGAACCTAAGCCCACCACTACTTTTCTTTAAAGAACCTGTAGAGTTCCTCTACGAAGGGCTCCATCGCTTCTTTCGGCACTATGGCGCCCAGCACGTCGCTCTTTCCGCCGGCGTTGAACCCCAGCTCTTTGGCTCTCTCGATCATGGGCTGCATGTCCCGGCTGCTGCTCCTGCTGTATAGCTGGTCGTGGCGGAGGAAGAAGCCGGTGTTCACCACTATGGTGTCCCGGCCGGTGCCCCACGCGATCCTACGTGTTACCGCCGAGATGACGGCGTACCCCGTGTCCAGGCGTTTCATGAGGACGCCGTTCTTCTCCTCAGGCGGCTCCTCTAGTATCTCTGTGAGCTTCTCCTGGAAGAGCCTCAAGTTCATGCGCCATCTACCGTTGTTCCTGATGTCGTCGGGCTTCGTGTAGCCCATGAGGAGCCTTGGCGCCTCCTCCACCCCTTTCTTGTCTCCCACCTTGTAGCTGCTGTCGATGAGCCCCACGAGCTTCAGCGCCTCGTCAAAAGAGATATCTTCGTCGGCCAGGTATTCCTCGGTAATCTCCTTGAAGCGTGGGTTCTCCATGATCCTGTGCTCCCTGTCGCCTATGAACCCCAGCGCGACGTGCATGCCAAGGGGGAGCCCCAGCTTCTCCCTGATCACCCAAGTACACGAAGGATAATCCATCGCGTCTGCGCCGCGGGCGACTGGGTTTAAGTGCTCGACGCCTGTGATAGGCTTCTGGCGGTGGTGGTCGAAGATCACCACCCTAGTCTCCTCGCTCAGCCTCCGCACGTCGGCCTCGGGGAGAGCCATGTCGACTATGATGATGTAGTCGAACCCCCCGGCGTACTTGATCTCCTCGTCCGACAGGTAGAAGGCGCCGATGGTGGGGCACATGTTGGCGGGGCTCATCGGCTTGAGGTATCCGAGGAGTAGGGCTGCCGAGCACAGCCCGTCCGCGTCCCAGTGGTGTATTATCAGTCCGTCTCCCTGGAGGTCGCCCAGCATGGCTTCAATGAAGCCACCAGGATATAAGAGGTTGACCCGGGCGCCTTAATGCCTCAATAAAATGATATCTTTGATAGAATAAACCTCAACTCACGGCATGAAAAAATTTCTAAATTAAATAATATGCACACGAAAAGATTGGATTATGGTCCGCGGGCCGCGTAGCTTGAGAAGCCGATTATTGTGTCACATTTCTTGCATCTATACGCGTAGTGGCGGTGGACTGTTCCCTTGAATTGGATATCATCCACGTCTGAGTCGTCGAGCTCTGCATTACATTCCGGGCATCTACCGAGTTTCACCATTTTCGTTCACCCAAAGATCATCTGGGTGGCTATTAATCAGTTCTAATGAATAATCTAGGAAAATTAGTATAAATAATAAAGGATCATACCCATTTTTTGGGGGCGTAATACGGGATACTGGTTTTCCTAAATCGGTATTGAACAATCGTTAAATTGAAAAAACCAAACCTCAAGCCCATGGAGTACGCGATCATAATCCTGGTTCTAGGGGCATTAGCGCTTGGTCTAGGAATAGGCATATTGCTCTGGAGGAACCGTTGGAACCTGAACCAGGGTGAACCCAACTATAAGGCGTTCTTCATCATGGGGATCACTTTTCTATCGCTGGGAATCGTACTAAGCGCCGCCACAGACAACCCTGGGCTGATAGGGATAAGTGGTCTAGGCGTCGCCTATCTGGTGATCGGGTTAAAAAACAGGGATAAATGGTAACAGTCGCGAGCATGCGTGTCGCGGCAAGTATCTTAACTGTGTTCACCTCTTCCATATCGGTGAGTTCTTGGATCAGAAAGAGTCCCTTAAACGGAGACGCGAGTCCATCCTGAGGGAGGCCGAGAGACGGGGCTTCGAGGCCGTTGTGTTCTTCAACGAGGTGGTGGGGCAGAACCCGAGCAACACCGTCTACGTGCTGCCCATGGCTCTGGGCGACGAGCACCAGACCTACGTCATGGACACGGGGGGAGACACCACGCTGGTTACGCCCCACTGGGGGGCGCCGAGGATAGAGGCGTCAGGCAAATTCAGCAAGGTGATAGCCATCAAGCAGGAGAAGGGCCACCACATCGCCGGCACCAGGGAGGCGCTGAAGCCCTACAGCCCCGAAAAGATATGCTTCGACCTCAGCACGGTTTGCGCCCAGATGGCCTACAGGATGACCGAGGAGCTTGGAGTACCCGTGACGCCTGAACGGGACATCAGCGACCACGTCTTCAAGCTCAGGAGCATAAAGGACGAGTACGAGGTGGCCGAGATGAGGCGCGCCATCGAGATAACCGAGGCGGGTGTCCAGATCATGATCGAGGAGACCAGCCCCGGCCGCAGCGTCGAGGACCTCAAACGGGAGCTGGACGCCAACCTCATAGAGCTGGGCGCCTACGAGTACAGCTTCGAGAGCAGCATCGGCTTCATAAAGCAGAACAAGACGGCCTACCTGAAACACGGCGACGCCCTCAGCGTAGACGTGGGAGTAAAACTCAAAACGGGCTACTGCAGCGACATGGGCCGCAACTGGCACGTGACCTGGGAGAAGGAGACCGAGGACTACATGGACCGAGCAATGCAGGCCCAGATCATGGGCATCAAGAACATTAGGGAAGGCGCCACGGGGAACGGGGTGCTGGAAAAGGCAAACATGATTAACAGGGAGCTGGGCTTCCAGCCGACGCCCAGGACAGGCCACCAGGTAGGGCTGGACGTCCACGACTACACCATGCCCTACGCCCCCAGCTTCGGGCCCATCGAGACGGATAACCAGCCATTGAAGGCGGGCATGACACTGACCTACGAGCCTGGGCGCAGGGACGCAGAGAACGGCTACAGGGGCCACATAGAGGACATCGTGCTGGTCACGAGGAACGAGGCCGTATGCCTCAACGAGATGCCCTACCGGGTCTCATGGTAGGCTACCCTTTTTCTTTATGGATTTCAGGTAACGCCTCACCTCGCGGAGAGTTTCGATGTGGTCGCCGAACTGTTCATCCGTCATGTCTATGAGGGCCGCCATGTGAAGCACCCTGTTGAGGAGCACGTTGTTCATGGGACCAAACTTCATGAAGAACCCCGAGAAACTGCAGACCTCGCAGACGTCGTCACGGGGCACTTCGCTAACGGCGCCCCTGAGGTACGCCGAGTACAGCTCCTCCAGCCGGCTCGCCTTATCCAGGCCAGAGTCCAGTTCGTGCCCCAGCTCGTTGAGCCCGTTGAGTAAATCCATGTAGCTCTGGGTGGTGTTCTCGGGTATCCTGTCCTCGCTGTAAACGAAGTTGTCCGCGGAGGTTGAGTAATAGCTCTCTATTATATGCCCTTCCCTTCTCTCGTAGCCGAGCTGCACTATGCCGGCGTCCTGTAGCTTGTTCATGTGGTGGTAGATGTTCTGTGGTGTTAGGCCCAGTCTTCGGGCTATGTCCTTTACCGTTAGGGTTTCGTCTCTGAGCATGAACACGATCTGTCGCCGTGTTCCGTCCTCGAGCAATTTGAATGCTTCTTGTGTGAGGGATTTAACTATGGTCTTGGGCTCACTCATTCAACACACGTATATTAAAATGATTATTTGAATATAAAAACATGGTTTAACTACTAAAACGGATAGCTTATTAATCTTTTCTCATAGAGACACCCAACGTACCTTGAGTGTACACTCAAGGTAATGATAGGGATGTATTAACATGAGCTCAGAGGAATCGTACCTAATAGTTGACGTCGACAGCAGGACCACGAAAGCCATACTGGTCGAAAAGACGGCGAACAACTATAGGCTAGAAGGGGTCTCGGAGACCGCGACAACGATGGACGCCCCTCACCTAGACGTCACTGTAGGGGTGAAGACCGCTCTGGCTGGGCTTGAGAGCAGCACGGGGAAAAAGATCTTAGAAGGCGGCCAGCCATCCCCGGCTCACAGCTTCTTGGCCACGAGCAGCACCGGAGGCGGTCTCCACATGGTCGTAGGCGGGGTGATTAACATAATAAGCGGTGAAAGCGCCCAGAGAGCCGCCCTCGGGGCGGGGGGGCTACTCATGGACCGGTTTTCCAAGAACGACGCGAGGTCCTACTTCGAGAAAATAGCGAGGCTGAGGTCCATAAAGCCTGACATAATGTTGATGGCGGGAGGCACCGACGGCGGGGCGGTGGCTCAGGTGCTTGAGATGGCGGAGCTGGTTAAAACGGCTGACGTTAAACCAAGGTTCGGAGGGGATTACCCGCTTCCCTTCATCTACGCCGGCAACGTCGAGATACGGGATCAAGTGAAAAAGGTCCTAGGGGATGAACACTACGCCACGAAGATGGTGGAGAACGTCCGGCCAATCATCAGCAAGGAGAATCTTGGGCCCGCCAGGGAGGGCATCTACGACGCATACATGAAGCACGTCATGGTTCACTCGCCCGGCTACAACGAGCTGTTAAGCTGGACGGAGGAGCCGTTGCTCCCCACTCAAGCAGCCGTAGGCAAACTACTATACGCGTACGCCGAGGCTAGGGCCGTCAACCTGATAGGAGTCGACGTGGGCGGTGAGACCACGGACGTCTACTCGGTCTTCAACGGCGTATTCAACAGGTCGCTCAACGCCGACATAGGCATCACCTACGGCATCCTGAACATAGTCAAGGAGACGGGCCTCGGGAACCTCGTGAGGTGGCTGCCTCCCGAGATGAACGAGCGGGAGATCAGGAACGTCCTAGGGAACATGATGCTGCACGAGCACGAGACCCTTTCACAGAAACAGAGGACGATACAGGCGGCGGTGGCGAGGGAGGCCATGAGGCTCGGCTTGGAGAAGCATAAAGAAATAGCGGCGAGGTTGAAAGGCACCATCGTGGAGCGCACCCTGGGCGATATATTCGAACAGGTGATGGAGAAGACCATCATCAACCTGTTAGACACCCAGGTCATCATTGGTAAAGGAAGGGTCTTCAGAGACCAGCCGGCCCTCGAGTCCGCCATGATCCTCATCGACTCCCTGGAGCCCATGGGGGTGACCGAGATCATGGTGGACCGGTCTAGCATAATGCCTCACCTGGGAAGCCTCATGGGCGTCAACCCGGATGCTGCTCTGGAGATAATGGTCGAGGAATCCCTGAATAGCTTAGCCACCTGCGCTGCGCCCATGGGGAAGGCCAGGGAGGGCGAAGAGGCTGTGACGGTGCAGCTGACGGTGGACGGCTCGGAGGTGGTCGAGTCTGTCAAGCTGGGCGAGATACGGATCGTTCCCTTAAGCGAGGGCGAGGTAGCCGAGGCTACCTTCACGCCTCATAGGCGGCTGGACCTGGGAGTCGGGAGAGGTAAACAGGTTAAAAAGCAGGTAGGTGGAGGCGAGGTCGGCTTGATTCTAGACGCGAGGGGGAGGCCGCTGGAGAGGTTCAGGAAGACGCCGGAGGCGTCTGCTTAGAGGTGGATTCTATGCAGAGCCATCGGTTGCTTGAGGACGACGTGCTACGGAAGGAGCGGAGGCTCCCAACCAGGGGCGATGTGCTGGTAGAGCTTGGCGACAGGGTTGAGCCGGAGACGGTGGTCGCCCGGGGCGTGGTGGAGAACCCCGACATCCGAGAGCTGAAGGTCTTCTCGTCGCTGGGTACGAGCCCGGACATTGTGGAGAACCACATGTTGAAGACGGAGGGTGACGAGGTTAAGAAAGACGAGGTCATAGCCATCCGTAGATCATTCTTCGGCAGGTCAACCAGGGTGGCGAGGTCCCCCATCGACGGCAGGATGGAGAGCTTCTCGCCCGTCACCGGCCGCGCGATAATCAGGGGTCACCCGATACGGATGGAGGTGAAGGCCCACATACCCGGCGAGATCGTGGAGATCATCGAAGGCGAAGGAGCCGTCGTCGAGGCCAGAGCCGCCGTCCTTCAAGGCGCTTTTGGGCTGGGAGGAGAGGCAACGGGTGAACTCGTGTTCGCCGTAGACTCGGCCGACATGCCCCTGACATCTGAAGAGATCAAGGCGGAGCACCGAGGAAAGGTTGTGGTGGGCGGCTCGGTCGCCACGGTTGACGCGCTACGCGCCGCGGCCAGGAACGGCGTCAGCGCGGTGATCGTCGGGGGAGTCGACCAGAAGGACCTTACGGAGTTTCTGGGGTACGAGATCGGGGTCGGAGTCACCGGCGGCGAGGACTTCGGGTTCACACTGATAATAACCGAGGGCTTCGGCGTCAACCCCATAGACGGGGCCAGGTTCAGCCTCCTTGAGAAACACGAGGGAAGGCTGGCCTGCGTTGACGGCACCACCCAGATACGTTCAAGGATACAGAGGCCCGAGGTCATCATACCCCTCTGATTTGGAAAGAGTTTAATCCCGTCCATCGCCTTATTCTGCGAATTGACTGTTGACATAGTTATCAAGAACGGCCTGCTGGTTCTGCCCCATGGGATCACCGAGGGCTCGGTGGTGGTGGACGACGGCAAGATAGTGGGCATCGTCAGGTCAGGCGAGCCCAACGCCGACAGGATCATAGACGCCTCTGGGAGGGTGGTCATGCCCGGCATGGTGGACATGCACGTCCACCTGCGTGACCCGGGTTTCCCTGAGAGGGAGAACTTCGAGTCCGGCACCAGGGCCGCGGCGGCGGGGGGAGTCACCACGGTGGTGGACATGCCCAACACGGTGCCCGCCACGGTGACCGTCGAGGCGTTCAACCAGAAGAAGAAGATAGTCAACGCAAAGAGCCTCGTAGACTATGCGTTCATCGGCGGCGCCGGCGAGGTGCCCACCGAGGACATAGTCGCCGTAAGCGAGGCGGGCGCCACGGCGTTCAAGAGCTTCCTCATCGCCAGGTTCAAGGAGCTGGCCGCCAGCGACTACACGCTGCTCAGGCACATGAACACGCTGTCCGA
>CAZEMD010000093.1:0-5888 GCA_964513225.1 uncultured Candidatus Bathyarchaeia archaeon
TCACGTAGATGTGGCTCCTCTCCTCGAGTATGATCTCGTCGCCCCTCTGGGTGTGAGCTAAGATTGATACAGCGTTGCCTTGGGTGCCGCTGGTGACGAAGAGCCCCGCCTCCTTGCCCAGCATCTCGGCCCCCAGGGCTTCCAACTCGTTGACGGTGGGGTCGTCCCTGTAGACGTCGTCCCCAAGCCTGGCCCTGTAGGAAGCCTCCCTCATCTCTGGAGTCGGCAGCGTCACCGTGTCGCTCCTGAAGTCTAGGTTCTTCTCGACCAAATTTATCGCTTAAAGGGGCGTCGTGGTTGCTTAAGACGTTTCTCGCCGCTACTAGGCGGTTCGCCTGTACGGTCGCCATCGATGTGTGGCCGTGTGGTCAACCCCACCGCGTGGCGCTGCGGAGGGCCATCGCTATGTGCCTGTTCCCGTCCCCGAACACGGGTGAGCCGTGCCCCGAGAGCAGGTACTCGACGTCAAGCTGGTCCAGCTTCCTCAGGGACTCCACGATCGCCTCCTGGCTTCCGCTCTCGCCGTCGGTTCTCCCGTAGTACCCGTCCGGGAAGACCGTGTCGCCGCTGAAGAGTATCCTGTGCTCAGGGTTGTAGAGGCTCATGCTGCCCGACGTGTGGCCCGGCGTCCAGAGAACCGTGAGGGGCCAAAGCTCGGTCTCTATGACGTCGCCCTCCCGGGCCTTGACCAGGTTGTCTCCTAGGCGTGACGCGATGTACCGGGTGTCCTCCTCGTGTACGTAGACGGGGGGGTCCGCCCTCTGGAGTATGAGGAACGTGCCCATGGCGTGGTCGTGGTGGGCGTGGGTCAGCACCACCTTACCGACGTTCGTGGGCTCGACCCCCAGCTCGGACAGCTGGGGCCACACCGGGTTCATGGCGTTACCGACCCCCGTGTCTATGACCGTGGCGTTCTCCCTGCCGACGACGTATATGTTGCTGCAGAGGCCCAAGCCGACTATGAGGGACACACCCTCCAGGGCCTCCGCGTAGTCTCCTAGTCGAACGATCTTCGGCAACGGGATCGTGAAAGGAGGCGTGCGACGGGTTATATTTGTTGCTAGTGTATCTTCCTGAGCCTAACCCTGAGCAGGAGGTAGCTTCCCTCGTAGTCTGACTCCAGGTCGTCCACCAGGCAGTTGGACGGGACGTCGTAGACCCTCATGAACCCGGTGTCCCGGGAGCTGAGGAGCCTGAGCCTCCCCTCGTCCTCCTCTATGTATATGCTCCCCTCGAGTCCCTGCGGTATCTCGGTGGTTATCATGTACTCGATGGTCTCGTAGAAGCTGCTCAGCGGGGTGCCCTCGTGCATAGTGTATATCTCCTCGTCCCACCCCGCGGGGCCGCCGCGCCTCAACGCGAGGTACACGGGCAGCAGCGTCGAGGCCATGAAGAACACGAAGAAGGCCACGCCCAGGATGAGGGCTGCGGTCCCGCCGGCGCCGAACATGAAGAAGGGGAAGACGACGACGGTCGAGTTTGGGGGCGTCACCGCGTAGGCCACCACCATGAGCCCAAGCATGATCAACCCGAAGCCGGCCACCAGCAGAGAGGCGCTGACGTGGGGGGCACGTCTCGCCCTCGACGCGCCCGAGCACTTCACGCAGGCGTCTGCGTCTTCGTCGTAGCACCTCTCGCACACGAACCGTTTGCACTTGCCGCAGAGGATATCGGCGCCCTCGTCGCCGCACACGGCGCATCTCCTAGTCATAAGCCTTGTCTACCATCCGATCAAGTCAGAACTTATCTGTTTCGAAACCATGTACAGCATTATCACCGCTATCACGGCCAGGGCGGCTATTATCCATTTCCTGCCTCCCCCCACAATGATGGGTATGGGGCCTATGAGGATTACGCCCACCGCCTCGCCGTCCGCCTCCCCGGGCCCAGCCCTGAGGCTGAGGTACACCAAGTAGACGCCCACCGCGACGAGGGCCACACCGGCGAAGAGAAAACCGCTGGACACTTCCATCTAAAGCACCCTCCCTACTGCCCGGACTCCTTTTTTAAACCTTCCTACACGCTCCACAGGGCCGCCTTGCCCATGTACTCGTGGATGTCCCACTCCTTGACCCGGGTCTTCTCCACGTCCACCACGTATATGCTGTGGATGCGGGCGTTCCGTATCTCCTCCAGGGTCACCGGGGGGCTGGTGTAGTACATGTCGCAGAGCGTCTTGATGTGGGCGATCTCCTCGTCGGTCCTGAACCGGGGGGGCTTGGTGAGGCTCCCGGGTATCTGCATTATGTAGTGGGGCGGGCTCGCCAGGACGAACTTGTTGGCGAAGCTGCTGTACCTGGTTATCTTGCTGGAGACCCGTGCCCGGAGGTAGTTCATGGGGTCCAGTGCGTGGTCGGGGGGCACGAACCCGGTCTCCACCTCCACTATGAGGCTGCCGTAGCCCTTCCTTGCGTAGACGTCCGTGCTTATGCCGTTGAGGTTGTACTCTATCTCGACGTCGAAGCCGTCCTGGACGAGGTACATGGCGGCCACGAGCTCCAGCGCGCTGTGGTTGATCTTGACCACGTTCCGGGCGTTCATCTCGACGAGGTCGTCCCGTAGGCCGAGCATCTTGTCGTACTCCTCGTCGTCGAGCCCGTCCCTCATCGTGGCTATTATGGTGTCTACGTCGCGGACGAACTCGTTAACCATCCCCGTATTCTCCTCAGCGCATAGGCGGCCGCTGTCTAATAAACAACAGCCCTACCTACTAATCTACTTTACGACAATCCTAAATTAATTGAATAATCTTTCGCTTTTTGTTTAATTCTCCACGAAGACTTAAAATCATTCTTACGGTGAACAATTAACGCATGACCACCAAGAACGTTTGGCAGGTTTTCAGCGAGGAGACACCCGGCGTCGCCGAGGCGTGGATGAAGATGAGCGAGGAGATCAACGTCGAAGGCGTCCTGGACCAGAGGACGACGCTGCTCATCAGGATAGGCATCTACAGCGTGACCCGCGACCCCGTGGCGCTCCGCCACTTCGTAGGGGAGGCGTTCAAGGCCGGTATCACGAAGAAAGAGATACAGGCCTCCGCGCTCCAGGCGTGGGGCGCCGGCGTCACGTTCTCCGAGCTGGCGGTGCCGCTGATCAGGGAAGTCGAGGAGAGCCTCTGAGCCGCCTCATCCCCATTTTTTCTAGGAACCCGAATTCTCCCACTCTGTAGAGGTGGCTTACGCATCTGCAGTCGCTGCAGCCGAACCCCTTGACTGGGTGGCCGTGCTCCGCGACCTTCCCCGCTATGCTGCACTCAAGCTTCTCTTCGGTTTCCATCACGTATACTTTCTGGATGGTGGCGGCGGGCTCCCGTAGGAGGTAGTCTATGTGCCAATGGGTGACGTCGTGGTCTCCCGTGCTCGTGAGCAGATGTCTCTCTACGCGGGGCTCCAGGCTGTTGAGGGCCGAGCCCACGTAGACGTATCCCCCCGGGGGGAAGGCGATGCTGCCGAGGGCGCCCACCTCGACTGTTATTTCCTCTCGGACGTTTATGCAGAGGCAGTAGGCGCCCTTGGTTACCATGACGTATTGGTTGTTTGGGTGTTTTTAGGCGTTCACATGCTCCGTAAAGGTTTTATACTTTACACAGCGTCTTTGTTTTCAGCGAATGCTTCCCACGGCGTACCTGACGGACCGACAGCTGGAGATCTGGAGCCTACGGCTCAAGGGCTTGAGCAAAGCCGAGATAGGTAGGAGGCTCGGCGTCACCCGGCAGGCGGTGTACGACGCGGAGGGCGTCATGCTCGAGAAGGTGGAACACGCGCTCACACACACGGCCGAGTCCAACATGATAGAGCCCAGATACGTCGACCCGGCGAAGGGCATCCTCCTCGGCTACAGCCCAGCCAGCCAGCGGAAGGTCATCATAACGTTCTCGGCTCGGAACGGCGTCCAGACGTGGCACTACCAGCAGCCCGACTGCTCCTCCTGCATGTGGGTGGAAAGGTGCCGTTCC
Source organism: uncultured Candidatus Bathyarchaeia archaeon (assembly GCA_964513225.1). GTDB lineage: Archaea > Thermoproteota > Bathyarchaeia > TCS64 > TCS64 > RBG-16-57-9. Next base: position 3,959 of record CAZEMD010000093.1, read on the forward strand.
AGGCTGATCTCGGAGGCCGAGGAGAGGAACGTGAGCCTGTCCGCTGAGGAGAGAAGGCTCGTCCCATCTAAGCTGGCTCAGTTCATCTTCTCTCGGATCATCCCGGGGTTGGACGAATGAACTTCAGGGTTCTCACGTTAAGATACATGGGATGGTGTCCGGGCGTCGAGTCCGCCGCAAGGTTCATCCCAGATAGAGACATCCCGCCGATCCGTATAGTTTTTGCCGTCTTCATCATGGCCTCCGTATCCGCCTCAAGTTTTCTGTTGTCAAGGGAAGCACTGGTTTATCTCGGGTTCCCATCTGACCCTCCAGTAAGATACAATAATGGTAACCCGAAAATAGTCTCCTTCGACGGCCAACTATATCTGTTCCTAGAGGTAGAATCGGAGTCTGGAAGAGACTATGATTTACCTGACTTCCACGGCTCAGGTGTCTACTCCGCCAAACTAGGTCTAGACGGCTCACTCAGTGACGTGAAGAAGATACTGGACCTGGGTGATGTCTCTATCTCATACGACGTTCTGGTGACCGACGACCGTCGCTGTCTGCTGGTCTACCGTTACATGGAACGGGTTAATCCGGAAAGATACGAGTCTAGCAGTGTTTTCTTTACCCAGTCGACAGACTTTCAGGAATGGGATACGCCAATCACCATGGGCGAAGAGACGCCGGGCCTTAGACTCCTCGAAAAAGCTGACGGTGAGATCCTTCTCGTAGGCAGGAACGCCTATGCAGTCTTCGACGAGTCGAAAGGAATCGGGGACGTATATCCAATTCCGTTGGCTAATACTCCTGACATCTCTGATTGGAGTGGTGACATCTATTGTTTCTTGGATAGGGATCAAAGGCTCTCAGTGATCGGAGTCATTAGAATACCTCAGCCCCATCAGGAGATCGAGGTGGAAGGGCTCCTCCTTTCTCGTCTGGAAGGCGACGACTGGACAGAGCCGGAGTACCTGACTCGCATGGGGGTGAATATACGAGGCGAGTATCCTAAGATCCTGTATATCGGCGCGTTGGACAGCTACCTCCTTCTCGTCAGAGACCCTGATCCGCGCATAGACGCATACACGTTATACATGTCTACTGACTTGAAGTCATGGCAGAGCCCGACGCCAATCACCTACAGCGATGACGATGTAAATACTAAAACGACAGCTACAAAACCCAAAATAGTTGAGCTACAGAACGATACATTGGCCCTCTTGTTCAAAGGAACCATCAGCGACTATTCTGTCTACCCAGACTTGGAGAAGGTTTCAACGTCGTTTTTCTTGTCTATGAGTAATGATGGGAAGAACTGGGGTTCCCCTAGACCAATCGACAAAATCATCGATGAGGACGCCGTGGAAGAGTCCAGAGAAGTCATGAGGGGCAATGTCTCATCATTTATCAGCGCCGCCACGACTATATTGATCATAGGAATCCTATACAAGAACCCGTCCATCGTTCTTGGTGGATAAAAGAATCGATGAAAGTACTAATAGAATTTTAAGAAAAATTTTCAGATTAAAAAATATTGGCATACTGCGTGAATTCTAATACAATAATATGAATAATAACAATAACCAAATCGAGGCTATAGGGGCTGCGGGGGAGAACAGTTATTTCGAGACTTGTTATGGATAGTACGTGCACGTGTTTTACTATGTTGAATAACTGAATTCTAAAATCGCTGAGAGGTTTTTAGTTATATAATCATTGAGGCCTATCAGCGCGCGCGGTTTAGTTACGTGAGCCCAAGTAAAGAGTTAAACCTACTAGAAGCATGGACACTCCGATGTCTACAAACGCCAGAGCCCAATCTGTGTATTTTGAATAGGGATATTGAGGATAATTCAAACTGAGACTATACTTTATATGGATATCAGGTTCGGTTGGTTCTTTCTCGAACACCACGTTATACTCCCCTATTTTCAGGCTAAGC
>CAZEMD010000093.1:5988-7594 GCA_964513225.1 uncultured Candidatus Bathyarchaeia archaeon
TCTTCTTTTTTAGAGTAGGCTAACCCTATGAATGCCCCAACGAGCAACAGTAAACCAACAAATATCAGGACCGTATAATAGAACAACATGATATTCATAGGATTTCTATATTATTGGGCTTTTATTATGGTTTAGATATGCACGCTTGCGCCCGCGCAGCGTCCTCTTTTCCTCTTATTTATCTAGTTGTGTGCATTTTCACCTCTGAGTCCTACGATTACCTCGACATGGCTTAATTAGATGATTTTTAGAGCGTTGTCTGTAGCCCGGGAGTAGAAGGATGGATGATTACGAGGAGATACTGGCCTCTAAGCGGGCGATAAGGGTATTGAGCATCGTAGCTGAGTTTGGGGGGTTGACGATCACTGAACTCGTCAGGAAGGCGGGCATAGACCATTTAGCAGGTGATAGTATAGTGAGGCAGCTTGTCGAGTTTGGCTTGTTGATAGATGAATATCAGGGGAGAAATAGGTTGATCAAACCGAACTTTAGAAGTTATCAGATCCAATTCATAAAAAATCACGGTATAGAAACGCACCTGGTTCATTAGTATGCGTACATGCGGTTTCTATTACGACTGAGGCGTTAAACGACTGGTAAATTGGCTATATTAGATACCAGTCGGATGTGTGCGTTGAGGCTCAATAAGGACAATAATAACAATAACCAAATAGAGGCGTTCATCTTTTCTAAAAAGTAGTATTATATTTTAATGACATTATATAAATAAGGAAAGGTTTGAGGCCGAGAAGATCTCAAGCAAAGATAAGATCACGAGCGGGCAATACGCCTTGAAGTTGACGAAGAGGAATGCGATCGCCATCACCTGTATACTAGTCGTTGCTTTCGTTAGCCTGCAGTATCTTCGGCATCGGCATGATGAACGGCCTCTCTCCGTGTTCCACAAAATCGGCGCCGTGGGATACCCCGAGAGGATAAGCACCGGAAACGCCGCTATACGAGTCACGCCCATGGAGCTACCGGTTAGGTTCAAGATCGGCCTCGTCGACTCGACGATCCACTCCCACTGTTACAGCGTGGAACTGAGATGGGGAGAGAGGGTGAGATACCACTTCACCTCCTCTAAACCGATCGATTTCATGATAGTCTTCTCGGATGAGAAGTGGCCCGACACCGGTTATCTTGGTTCAGGTGCCGTAGTGGTGGCCAACGAGACCTCGATCTCGTTCTATGAGGGCGGGTTCATGGCTCGTTCAGGGGGGTACCTCAGCTTCCATTTCGATAGGAGCTGGGGCCCGCTCGATCCACCGGAGACCTCGGTCGTCAATTTTAAGGGAGCTTACCTGTGGCCGTTTAGGTGAAGGTTCACGGGTGGACCCCCTAAAATCGTCTTTAAAACCGCTCTTCCCATAAACAGCCTCGAGACTCTGCACCAAAGGGTACTTGGCGGAGGAGCGGCTGGCGTCACCCCACAGCAGCTCTACCTTGATTACCTCGGCACCCATGTCGGCGAGGGGCATGGTGCAGAAGGGACCCGCGAGGTGCTGGGTGAGGTCTATGATCCTGCGCGCCAGCGTGTTGCTAAATTATTGGAGTTAACATTTACGTGCAACAGATGTTCACCCTTAACTGAAGATGGAGAAAC
>CAZEMD010000094.1:0-7560 GCA_964513225.1 uncultured Candidatus Bathyarchaeia archaeon
TCCTTTATGGCGGCGTAGTACACGATGTCGTGCAGCATCTGGCCCCAGCTCATGATGCTGGGGTCGCCGAGGCCCAGGAAGCTCAGCGCGGCCTCGGACGTAATGGCGGCGGGCACGTTGGTGGCGAGACTCACGTAAACCAGCCCCATGACGTTGGGCAGCACATGCCTTATGGCTATGTGGATGTTTGAGCCGCCTGCCGCGCGCGCCGCCTCGATGAACGCCCTCTCCTTGAGGCTCAGCACCTGGCTTCTCACGGTGCGGCTGAAGAACATCCAGCCGAGGAGGCTGATGACCAGTATTATGTTGATTATGCTCTGGCCCAAGATTGCTATGAGTATGAGTAGCAGCGGCAGGAACGGGATCACCAGAAGCATGTCCGCGAAACGCATAGACACCTCGTCCACCAGCCCGCCCATGAAACCGGCGAACAAGCCGACAGTCAACCCGATGGTCACGGATATGAACGCGCTCAGCAGCCCTACAAGCAGTGAGGTCTTGGCGCCGTGGGCCAGCTGGCTATAAACGTCCCGGCCCCACTGGTCGGTACCGAGGAGCCCGTAGCACGTCCCCATAAGCTCGATGTCGAGGTCGTCGACGTAGAGCTTGGTGACGGCCGCCGAGTCCATGTCTATATCGTTGAAGGACGCCCTGAGGTAATATGTGCAGTCGCCTGATCCGTTGAATATCTTATGGGCGGGGTCGGCGAACACACCCTCGGGGAATATCATCTTCACCTTCATCGAGTAAGAGTCCAACTTGTACTCGGGGTACGACCACGAGGTATCCGAAGACACGTCCTTCTCCCATAGGAGGTATTCCTCTCCCTTAGCGTCCACCAGCACGACGCCAAGGTTCAGACGTGTACCCTCGACTTCCACAGCCTTGTAGCTGACGTCGCAGCTGAACCTCTTGGGCGGATAGTCGTACGGCCACGTGAAGGTCTTGGATATCTTGACTTCCGCGGAATCGGGGGTTCCGGGTCCCCTGTTCAGGGTTACGAGGATCGAGCCGGGGCCGCTGCCACCGTCGTATCCCTCCGATGAGTGTGAGACGGTGAAGCTGTCTCCGGGGCTCGTCGTGATCTCCCATTCTGAGATCTCCTCGGAGCCCCCGAAGCCGACGGCCGTCAAAGGCTTCAGGTTGGGGACCAGGTTATCGTACCCCGGTAGGTTCCTGAACCACATCGGGGGGACGCGTCTGCCCCCCACGTCCCAGTCCTTCACGGGATCGTTCTCGGTTAGCATCGGGCCGAAGAAGGCGAAAAGTATGAAGAAGAAGATGAGGCCTATGCCCACGACGCCCTTCTTGTTCTGCCTGTATGCGCGCCAGAAGTCCTTGGCCTGACTCATGAGGAGGTTGTATCTTTTTCTACGGGTCGATGTCGTCACATTTCACACCTCAATACTGTATCCTCGGATCGATGTACCCGTAGACGATGTCCACGAGGAAGTTGCAGACCACCGTGACCAACGCGAATATGAAGAACAGCGCCTGGAGAACCGGGTAGTCGTTGAACTGGATGGCCGTCCACGTGTAGAGCCCCAGGCCCCGCCACGAGAAAACCGTCTCCGTCAATATGGCCCCGTTCAGGAGCCCCGGGATCTGGAGGGCGACGTTGGTCACGAGGGGCAGCATGGCGTTGCGGAAGGCGTGTTTGAAGAGCACGCTTCTCTCGGTGGCGCCCTTCGCCCTGGCCGTGGTGATGTAGTCCTCGTGGAGGGTCTCCAGCATGGTGCTTCTCGTCATGAGCAGCCACCCCCCGTACTGGAACAGGAAGAGAGTTAGGCCGGGCAGAAACAGGTGCCAGGCAAGGTCAAAGACCCTCAGTATGGGGTCCGTCGGAGGCGGCCTCGACATGGTCCCCGCCAGGGGGAACAGTCCCAGCACGTATCCCCCCACGTAGATCATGAGCAGCCCCATCCAGAAGGTGGGAAGGGCGTAGCTGAAAAGCGACACCGTGACTGAGGTCAGATCGTATAGGCTCCCCCGTTTGTACGCGGCGTATATGCCGAACACGGTGCCGAATATTATGGCGAAGAACAGGGACGCCCCCATGAGAACCAGGGTGTTGGGCAGCCTCTCCATGATCTCCCGGGAAACCGGCTCCAGGGAGTTGTAGGAGTACCCGAAGTCCCATGTCAGGGTTGACCTGATGTAGCGTATGTACTGGACGTGCAGAGGCTCCTGGAGCCCCCACAGCTCTATGAGGCGCTCCACCATCTCCGGCTCAAGCCTCATGCCGCTGGCCACCACCTGAATCGGGTTACCGGGCGCCATCCTGAATATGACGAAGTTAAGCGAGATAGCGAAAAACAGGAGGACGACGCTGTAGACCAGCCTCTTCAGTATATAGCTCTTCAGGGACATCTCTTTCTCCTCTAACTATTTCATCTGTTTTAAGGTTAGATACTTTTTGATCGAGTATAAAAGAAAAAAAGGGTGGTTTGGGGCTATGTCTCTCTTCTAGCCATGTATACCGCGACTGCGCCCACGACAACGGCTATCGCTATGGAGGCGTAACTGAGGTTCGAGGCGCTCGTGAGCCCGCCTTCCAAGTTCGAGATCTCGGTCTCTAGAGACGAGATCTGGGACTCGAGCTGACTAGTGGTCGTGGTAAGTTCGTTTATCTGTTCGCTGAGGGCGGCGATGTCTCTCGCAGTTTCCTCCGCGAGGGCTGCCTCTTCCAGCTCTTCCTCGAGGGAGGCGGTCATCCTTCCCTGCTTGGCTATGGTGGACGCCTTGAAGTAGTCGTCGTTGGCCACCAGGTGAACGTATTCGCCTGGGACGTACTCCACGAACTTCCATGGCCCGAGGCCGATGAGGGTTCCCTCCGCCACCGGGTCGTAGTCCTGCCAGCCTGCGCCCACGTCCTCCCAGATGTGCTTGGGGAGCACGGATGGGCCGTTCAGGTAGTGGAACGCGAAGTAGCTTGTCGTGTTCTGGTATACCTCGAGGGTGTAGTCGTCGACTTTCACGATGTCCTCGATGAACTGTATGTTTGGAAGGTATCTCGGTATTCCGAATTCCCGTATGTACTCGTAGGTGAACTTCAGGTCTTCAGCCGTGAAGGGTACGCCGTCGTGCCACTTCGCGTTCTCGACGAAGTGGAACGTTATCTTGGTGCCGTCTACGCCTGTTGGGCTCTCCCAGTCCTCGATGTCCCAGGACTCGGTCAGCCAGCCCCAGTCTTCGCTGATGTCGTACGGGTTGTACCAGTACGGGGTCTCGTAGATCTTGTCTAGGACCTCCCAGGTGTACGTCCACTCGGCGGTCAACGGGTTCAGCGTCTCTATGTCAGACTTTATGCCGTACTCGATGACTCCGCCGTAGTCTGCGTCCGCGGGGTGCATGTTAAGGCAGCTCCACCAGCTGTTGATGCCCTGCCCTACCATGTTCACCACGCCGGTCCAGTCAGCGCTGTAGGCCTTGACGCCGACGTGCCCGTACATGGGTATGCCCGGGACCTGCTCGGCGAGTATCTTCTGACACATGTATGCGGCCTCCTTGGTGTCTTCGAAGGAGCTTTCCGTCTTCAGTAGATCCGCCCAAGTGTCGAACGTGCTGTTCACGAAGCCTGGGTAGTTGTAGCCACGCCAACCGCCTACGCAGTCAGGGTCGAACTCCTTGCTGTGATAGAAGTCTGTGAGGTGGTCGGGGTCTCTGGTGATCCCCCAACCGCCCGTGTAGACGTTCCACTCTCCATCAGGCGTGTCCATGACCGCATCCGCGCAGACGGACCTCTCGACGGCGAGCTCGCCCTCGACGGGCACGCCCAAGGCTATAAGCTCCTGGGCCAGCCATTCTCCGGCCTGCTTCCGCTCCGGGTCGTCTATACGGATGTAGAAGAGCACGTCAGCCATGTTCTCCTCGGTGACGGGGTCGTTCCTGATGCCGTCGCTGTCGGTGTCAACGAAGCCACCGAGCTCAAGCTCGGCGGCTGCCAGCTCTGAGCTGAACTCATAGGTCCTGATGTCCGGGTTAGCCCATCCGCCCATGACGACGGGCACAGGGCTGTCCAACGCGTAACCGAATCCCTGCAGGATGTCGGTCTCTATGCGGGACTTGTCGACGAGGTGGGCGAGAGCCCTCCTGAAGTGGACGTTGCTAGTGGGCCAGCGTTGACAGTTGATGTCAATCAGGTAGTAGCCAAGGTCTGCCGTGCTGTCGGTGAGTATGCTGGGGTCGGCTAAGGCGTCGGCGACCTTCTCGGCCGGGAGCTCCCAGTCCATGATGTTGATGTCGCCTGTCTTCAGCGCCAGGTACTCCGCCTCGGGGTTCAGGTATATCTTGAAGAACAGCTCGTCTGCCCATGGGCCCGACTGCTCTACCTCGTCCTGAGCCATGACGGGTGTGATCGAAAGTGTTAGCGTTAACAGAATTAACAGAATCTTTACAATTTTACCGTTTTTCATATAGTGTTACCCGAGTTAAAGGATGTGAACGACTATAAAAAATGGTATATAGATTAATATCTAGAAAACGTAAACCGGGGGAAAAGAGGATAATAAATGAGACAGATGATATGGATTCTCTCATCTGCCGCGTTTGAACCGCCTGAGGGCGGCGTCCGCCGCGACCAGCAGGGGGTCGTAGAGATCCGAGACGGCCGGGCAGTACGCTAGCTCGATCCTCGTGAAGTCCTCGATGGTCATCCTGTTCTTTATCGCCACCGAGATGACGTTCACCCTCCAAGCCGCCCCCTCCTCGCCTATGCACTGTCCACCGAGAAGCCTCCCCGAGTCGGCGTCGACGATTATCTTCACCGAAACGTCCTTCGCTTCCGGCATCCAGCCTGGCTTGGTCGTCATGTTCACCCTGCCGCTCACCGTCTTGAACCCGTTCCTCTCCGCTATAGCTGAGTTATAGCCGGTGCACGCTATCTCCAGTTCGCCGACGAATGAGACGAAGGTGCCGAGGCTCCCGTCGTACCTCTCGTCGCCGCCCGCCGCGTTTATCCCGGCTATGACGGCCTGGCGGAAGGCGGTGGTGGCGAGGGCTACGGTGACGGGCTTGGCGTCGACGCCGCTGAACGAGAGGCAGCAGTCTCCGATGGCGTAGACGTCCTTCACGTTGGTCTCCATCCGTTCGTCGGTTATGATGGCCCCACGCTCCGCGGCTATACCGGCCTCCTCGGCTATCCCGGACTCGGGTCTCACGCCGACGGCCATGACCACTATGTCCGTGGGTATGGTCTCGCCTGCTATGACGACGGACTCAACCCTGTCCTCCCCGTTCACCGCGTCTATGCCCTTCCCGAAGAGGATGTGGAAGCCCTTGGACTCCAGGTACTCGCGTATCTTCTCGCCCATGTCCGGGTCAAGGTTCCGCGGGAACGGTGGAGGGCTCCTCTTGGTCACGTAGACCTCGAGCCCCAGCTCCTTGAGGGCGAACGCTATCTCGAGCCCTATGGCTCCGCCGCCTACGACGACCGCCCGTTCGCTTTTCAGGGCTGCGTCCCGGAGGGCCTCGGCTTCCTCGGGGTTGGTGACGACGTGCACCCCCTTCCCTAGGAGCTCATGGGCGCCGGGGATGGGTAGTACTATGGGGTCGCTGCCCGTGGAGACTATGAGGGAGTCATAGTCCAGCCAGAACACCTCGCCGGACTCCAGGTTCTTCACCTCCACCCTCTTCCCCTCCGCGTCTATGGATAGGGCCTCGTGGCTGGTGAGCTTCTTGAGCCGCCTAGTGGTAGGGACGCTGTGCTTCAGGTCGTCGAAGCTTGGCACCTTGCCCTCTATCGCGTAGGGAAGCCCGCAGGGTGAGAACATGTCGTAGTCTCTCTTCTCGATGATGGTTATCTCGACGCTCCTGTCGAAGCTGGTGGCTCCCCTGGACGCGTAGAGGCCGCCGGTGCCCATCCCGATGACGACGATCTTCTTAGGTGAATCGGATTTTGTCATTTCCTATTTCCTCTGCTACATTTGTTTTGGTCTTTTCGCCGATGGTTACTCCTGTAAAAACTGCGAATATTGGTTTAACTATTTGCATTGGCTTGATTTACATTAAAAATCATCGAAGACGTGATGCCGACGGGGGGTTTTGCGACTGCGAGTCTCCCGGTGTATGGATCGAGATCTTTAACTGCACCTTGACGTTCACACCTCTGAGATTAGCGATGCGTCTCTGGAAGACCCTCTCCATGAGGGACACGGTTATGACGAGGAGTGGTGCAGGGACTTGCTGCGCCACGTCCAGAGCCACCAGAACGACGCCTTCTCGGGGAGGGCATGCATTTTATTTGTTCTTGTCTATTCTATCCTCTCTACTACGGTCCTTAATCGGTCATACGCATCAGCGCTTTCAGAGAATGGACATACCTTGATGCACACAGAGCAACCATAGGACTGCGCAAAGTATTCGAAACAATCTTGTTGAGATATGTGAGTAGTCCGGCTAGTTTCATGAGTCACGGATTCATCAAGGATTGCTTTTGGTGGGCACTGCTGGACACAAATTCCACATATCTTACAGTAGGAACGTCGAGGAGATAATCCCCGACCACGATCAGGTGATGGTGGAGGTTTGACCCTGTATTCGCTATACATGGTTTTCATCCCTATATCCATAAGACTTAAATAGGATAAATCTCGTATTTAATTCGATTAAAATAGAATAATTATCGAAGAACAACGAATAGGATGTGTTTTGATGTCTGAAAACGACGATGAGAGGATGAGGAAGCTGAGGGAGGAGGTCAACCTACTTCGTGAACAGCTTCTCAGGATATCCGACAGGATCGAAGAGCCAGAAGAAGAGGCTGAGGAAGACGTGAGCCAAGAAGCCTCCGAAACCCCAGAGGAGGAGCCCCAAGAGGAAGAGCCTGAGACGGAGGACGAGTGGTTCGAAGAAGACGAGCCATACTACAGGCGCAGGAAGCCGTGGAGGGGCACCAAGGTGAGGGGGCCGTTCCTGGGCGAAGACTTCGGAGACCGCTTGGGCGACTACATAGGCGGCTTCGTGGAGGACGTCATGGAGGGGGTGACCAGCGAGCTTGAGCGGAGCCTCTTCTGGGAGGACCGGCCGGAGAGGGAGAGGCCCACCGTCATGAGCGACGGGGAGGTCCAGCGCACGGCCGCCGTCATGAGCGCCCTGGGCAACGAGCACAGGATAAAGATACTGAAGGAGCTCACCTGGGGCGGCCTCTACGCGAGCGACCTGCAGGACGTCCTCAAGGAGATAAGCCCCAGCACCCTGAGCAGCCACCTCGACGTGTTGCAGGAGGCCGGGCTCATAGTCCAGGAGAGGCGGCGGGGCAGGTACCTCATCACCATGAGCGGCAGGCTCGCCATAAAGATGGCTTCCAGCATAACCAAACGCGTGAAGCCCCGCGTGGACCCCGACGGCTACGACTAGGTCACCTGTTGTGACTACAAACGGTGTTCAACAAAGGTGAGTCCACGTTATATGCGATGAGCGTTAGGGGGGTTGATGGTGATGGCGACGGAGTCTAGGCGGCTTTCTGGTATGCGCGGGTTCACGGTCGTCTGGCTTGGTCAACTCGTGTCGTTTCTCGGCACGGGGATGACCCAGTTCGCCCTCACCATCTGGGCCTGGGAG
>CAZEMD010000095.1:0-7553 GCA_964513225.1 uncultured Candidatus Bathyarchaeia archaeon
GACTTGATAAACATAAGCACGATAAACAGGAATAGCAACTATAATAGTAGAGACATTTATGAAGCGGAGATCTTATACTCCAAGTATCCAAATATTACCGTTTTTCCAGGTTACAAAACAAGAAATCTTCTCACGTATATAGGATATGATGTAGATCAGATCATAGGTCACAGGGAAAGAGATATTTATCTAAATATTTCTGACTCTGCATTACTCTGGTATGAGCTTAACGTTAATCATCCTGAAATTGAGGTAGTTGGATATTTTGCTCTTAATTACGCTGGTTTCATCACAGAAGAGTTTGGTTCACCATTCGTGGGATTGCTCGAAGAGAAAGGGGTTCGGGAAAACAGAACCCGATCGCGAATCTACATCTTGGATGTTTCTTCTCTATTTAAACACTAGTAACTAAAGTAATGAAAACGACTATCGTGTAAAGTTACGTTGATAATGTAAAAAAGGCTCATTTAATTATCCATCAGGTTCTTCAGTGTTGCATGAAGACTATAAATGTCTGGTCCCCCGGTAACTCGTATACTTGGTCCCCGGTTTCATACAGCTCCGAATACCCATCCAAAAACATGAGTTTACTAGCGTTTTTTATGCAATAATTCCAGTTCTTAATCCTATCTACCTCTGACATAAAGTTACCATGAAACTCTAGGATAACCCACGGAGAGTGTCTGGTTATTGTATTTTGGGCGCCTTCCAAGACTAATCTTTCACCCCCCTCAACATCAATCTTGATGCCTGTAGGAACTACGTTATGTTCGACGCAGAAATTATCTAGGGTTGTTGTGGTTACTTGGCGCTTTCGTTTATTTTTTCTGTTAATTTTATCCACGATTGAGCTTCTGCTTAATCCCAGAAGATCAGCCTTTAACATGGCGTTCCCTGATTTATTGGAGAGTGCGATTTTTTCTAAGTATATGTTTGACAAGTTATTTTTCTGGATGTTATCTTTTATAATCTTGTTTGCCTTTTCGTCAGGGTCGAAGGCGTACACTTTTCCTCTTGTCCCGACTAGTTTCGATGCTAATAACGCGTATGAACCTATATAGGAACCAACATCGAAGAAAATATCACCTTCTTGTATAGTCTCGGTTAAAACTCGCCCAGTTTCTTTCTCCCAACCACCTTTCTCAAGTAGATCCCAGAAAAGATGCGATCTTACCTCTACTTCAACATCAGCGTAAGGATATCTTACTTTTCGGAAACTTTTGATGCCAACATAATCCAAGTACCACTCGAATTTTGGGGTTCCATATTTAGATATTTGATCATATACAGCCGAGAGCATGATACTGGGATTATCATGCTAAATGCGAAAAAGGATTATGAAGTAAAGATCGACTGCATAGATTAACTAATTTCATGTAAATCTAAGGAGTAGCACCTAGTAAATGGCTTGTACAGACGTTTCTCTCCGTGTAGTTCAAAGAGGTTAGACAGGCTTGAGTTATACTCCGCTAGCTTGAAATTTCCTCTGCTAATGCCGTAATAAGTAATTTTTTCGGCTTCAGGGAACAGAATTGACGAGATCTCTTGAAGCTCATACAGGTCACCGGCTTCGTATAGCGCCTGTATATCTTCGTGGCTGGCTAACTGGGTATCATTGATTCTAACATAAAGGAGTAGGTTGAGGGTTTTATAACCCGGAATGACCAGTTCATCCTTTTCGAGGGTCTCGGCTAGAAGTATTGCTCCTTCGAGGTCACATAGAAGGTAATTGGAACGGGGCCGTATGCTTTCAACTTGTCTTATGTCTATCAAAAGCAAAGGCGATAAAACAACTAGAAATAACGTTAAAAGTAGAGCCGAGACGTTTATCAACCGATTTTTATTCAACTCGACTCTGGGTAGGTTTTGGAGCTCGATCTTTATCTTTACATAATTTGACAGGTCGAGTTCAGAAAATTTCTTGGTAAACGAGGAGAAGAAAAAGGAGAATATCAGAGACAGATAAATTGAGAGCCGGAAAAAAGGGATAGGCACATCTAATATTACGGCTGGGATGACTGCCATCACGCTGAAGACGAGGGAGGATAGAACGTGATCCATCTCGTCTCTGAAAAAGATCAGATACAAGAGAGAAAAGATTAGGCCATACATGGAGAATTTATCGAGGTTTAGAAACTCGTGCGTGTTCTGGTTGAAGACTAGTCCTTGGAGGGTGATAACGGCGATGTCTATTAAGACAAGGGCGTAGATTAGGCGCCGTTTGTTATAAATGATAAGTTTCTTCATGACGGCCCGGTTTTCCCATAGGATAAACATAATCAGGGCGCCAAGCGTTGCGAAGAAGACTGGGTGTTCTCCTATTAGGGAGCCTGAAGTATATCCGTAGAACATCCTGATGAAATAGTATGATATGGGGAACGAGACGATTATGGACAGACCCGTTGAGATCCAGATACCAATATGGAGTTGATCGCCGGATAACCCGTGGATAGTGTACCCCATTATCAGCAACATAAGTATTAGGGAGGTCAAGGGGTGGGCCACCACCACAACGAAGGAAAGTAACCCGAACATGGAATAGTAGGCTACCTTAAGCCCATATGGGCACTCGCTGTCTTTGGGCATCCTGATCAAAAAGAAGATGATTAGTATGAGGTAGATGAAGGCGAAGTTCTCTCTAAGAGTCATAGAGAGCCTGTGAATGTAGAACGGGTTCAAGAGGAGGAGTAGCGCCCCCGCCAGACTTGATAGCCTCCAGTAGCTTCCCCTCAGCATAATATATGTTGCTAAGATCAATGAGCTGCCTATCAGAACAGACCCATATCTAAGAAGAAAGAAGGTGTTTGCCCCGGTGATTGTCTTTACGAACGCCAGGAAATAGAAGAACCCTGATATCCTCACGTTTGCGTCATCGAAGACGGATATCAAAGCCGTAGGCTTCAGGCCTTCGGTGTATATGGCATCCGTTACGGGCGCATATATCCATGTGTCCCACCCTCTCCAGAAGTCTGGGGGTAATTTATGGAATAATGTAATTGAGGCTGCTGTGAAGGCTATTCCCATCATGAGAAAGTCGAGATATTGTTGGCTAAGAGTGGTCTTTGTGACGGTAGATGGTTTGTCGGTGAGCCGAGTGGATATAAAGGTCAGAGCCGAGAGAACGCATATCAGAACCGAGCTGAGGGTTGTATTGAATTCTTTGAAGAAGTATATGTTTGAGACGTATAATGCTAGACTTAGTGCTGAACCTATGTATATGTTCAAGACAAAACTTTCAAGAAACGATGTTTTCAGGATGGGCCGCAATTCGTAGACAAGGTAGCACAATGGAAATATGACGAAGAACATGATGTTGAGAAGGGGGAAATACGTGGAAATCTTGATTCCATTCTGTATAAGGGTGATGCAATATGCTACCTGGAAAATTATTGGTATGTTATAGATTTGCCTGGTAAAGGCCGGTAGCAAATCGTCCATTTAGCTACAATGGCTTAAGCCGGTAATTTAAAGTTGAATATGTATCGAACTTCTATAACAGAGTAAGAGCATTGAACGTGAGCAGTGGCGTCTGGTAGATTAGAATAGTCACCTTCATCATGTTACGGGGAACTACGTAGATAATAGCAAATCTCTAGCCTATGTTGACCATTTGCGGGTATGGTTGATTGCTTTGTACTCACCGACTTGCAACCTTTTTCACCGTCTGAAGGATTTATAGAACTTTATATAACGTCTCTGTATAGATACTTGACGCATCATATGTCGAGCATAGAAGTCGTTGAACTTGCCGAGATCCCAGAGAAGAAGCGTGTAGCCGTCACGGGTTTCGCGGGGCCGGGCTCCATAGGCAACACGGCCCTCATGCACATGGTCAGAGCCGCGGGCTATAATCAGGTGGCATACGTCCGCGGCGACGTTATGCCCCCCATTATGATACTTGTGCAGGGGGAGCCCAGGCACGGCTTCCGGGTATACGCAGACGAGGAGGACGAGCTGTTGTTGCTGGTGACCGAGGCGATGCTTTCCACAGAGTCCGCGTGGGCCGTAGGCAGGGAGCTTATGAGGTGGCTCGGGGAGAAAGGCGTTGAGGAGATCATAGCCCTCGAGGGGTTCCCCTTCACCCCGATGGGGGGAAGGACCTTCGGGTTCACCACGGGCGGCAGAGACCTTCAGGGCGTCGGCGTCCAGCCGCTCTCCGAGGGGGCAATACCCGGGGTCAACGCGTCGCTGCTGGAGGCAGCGGTGAGGCTGGACGTGGACTGGACCAGCGTGTTCGTCCCCACCCAGATCATCGGCGGCGTCGATTACAGCGGGGCCGCCGACGCCGTCCAGGTGCTCAACAAGATGTTAGGCCTGGATGTGGACACCAAACAACTCAACGTGATGTCGGAAAGGATGGCGAAGGCGGCGAGAACCATGCAGCAGCGGCAGCAGAAGAAGGGGGGGTTGCTGGGCCGCATATTCCCCGGAGAACTCGACGGCTGAACATTATTCCCCGGGACGATTCTGTTTTTACGAAGTTTTTCGGATTGTTAGGGTTTGTCTATGCGGCGATGCGTTGAAGGAGATGGGGGTGGAGAGAGGAGGAGTCGAACCTCCACGCATGCGCCAATCAAGGCGCCGTTCTCCCGGTTAAACTATCTCTCCATGGAGGGGGAGATGGGTGGGGTGGTTGATGTCCCGCATCGCCTCCCATATTCTCTTAGCCGTTGGCTGTGATAAAAGTATGGCGAGCTAGCCAGTTGCTTCAACAAGTGTGAAGGACCCATATGGACTTTGATCTAATAAAAGCAGAAAAAATAATGAAAACGGAAATATCTATGATTGGTTTAGGGTTTTTAGTTGTATACTATCTTAACGTTGACGGCCCTTGGGCCTTTCTCGGTTTTCTCGATCTCGAACTCGACTAAGTCTCCTCGGTCGAGGTCGTAGCAGTTGCGTATGTCTCTGCTGTGGCAGAAGACGTCCTTCCTGCTTTCCTTGGTCTCGATGAAGCCGAACCCGTGTTCGTATAACCACTTCTTCACTACGCCTCTCAGCTTTGTCACCTCTGTTTTAAGCTATTTTGATTGTGTTCTTACCCGGCGGATAAGTTACGCCTATAACTAAATTTGTTTGTTATAAACATTTGGAATTTTATATAAAGTGATTAAAAGGGTGGAAGGCTAGGGAAGGCTTTGGTTCTGGGCTCTGTTGAGCCCCGTCTTCATAGGCTATATTAGTCGCGGTTTCAGAGGGTTTTGATGCGCTGGATGAATACCGGACTAGTCGTGGCTGTGGTGGCTCTACTCGCGGTCGCCGTCTGGGTTTTGAACGATGGGAGTGGAGATGGGCTGGAAGACGTGGAGAACCCCGGCGGCGTCGAGGCGTCGACCTATGAGAAGCCGTCCGATGAGGAGCTCAGGGAGAAGCTCACCCGGCTCCAGTACCACGTGACGCAGATGAACGGCACGGAGCCGCCCTTCGATAACCCTTACTGGGATAACGAGGAGGAGGGCGTATACGTGGACGTCGTGTCCGGGGAGCCGCTGTTCAGCTCGCTGCACAAGTTTAAGTCGGGGACGGGTTGGCCGAGCTTCTATGAGGCGCTGGAGCCCGGGAACATAGTGATCCGGGAGGATGACAGCCTCTGGATGAGGCGCCTGGAGGTGAGGAGCAGGCACGCGGACTCGCATCTGGGTCATCTCTTCCATGACGGGCCGGAGCCGACGGGTAGGCGTTACTGCATCAACTCGGCGGCTCTGAGGTTTGTGCCCGTCGATGAGCTAGAGGAGCTTGGGTACGGCGAGTACCTCTCCCTCTTCAGGTGAGGCGGGACGGTCGGCTCGACGGGTCCGCACCTACTGCATAGTCATGGACATTTCCTTTTCTGAGTGTCGGGGGTGCGTGGTTACTCGTCTAGGGGGTCCAGCAGTCGATACTTTTTATGGGGGTGTCTTTGTTTGAACTCTTTTATGGCGTCGGTTCTTGATTCTGCCTCTATGGTTATGGTCACGTATCTTGTGTCCAGGCTGGACCAGTACTCGAACTCGTACTTCAAGGCGGCACCCCTTCTTGGTTCATATCCTGCGCGTTGGAGATGAGGTTTACGGTCAAGGGTGTTAGCCGGTGACCGGGGCGTGCATCCGATTACCCGTATGGGCGCGTGGATTTGCAGTAACATAATTATTGGATGGTTCAGTAGGGAGGTACCGTGGAGCTTATGGACACCGTTGCCTTCTTGAAGTGCCGCGGAGACTTCGGGGAGACCCTAGGGGAGGCCGTCGAACTCATCGGGGGCCTGGGGGATCTGGGGTCCCCGCTAATACTGAAACCGAACATCTGCACGGGAAACGACCACACAGGCTACGCCAACGTTAAGGTGGAGGCGGTCGAGGCTTTGGTGGAGCATGTGCTCGGGGAGGCGCCGGGCACCGAGATCAGGGTCGTGGAGTCCGACAGCATGTCCAAGTACGCCGACAGGGCGTTCGAGAGGTACGGCTACAGGGCCTTCGTGGACAGGCTCCGCGGCCGAGGGGTGGACGTCTCCCTCGTTAATCTCAGCGGGTCGCCGTTGACGCGGTTCAGCTTCGACGGGTGTTACTTCAAGGACCCGATGCTGCCTGCTCCTCTGGCGGACGCGGGGGGGTTCGCGTCTGTGGCCCTCGCCAAGACCCACAGCCTCACTATGGTCACGGGCAGCCTCAAGAACATGTTCGGACTCCTCCCTAGGAAGGATCAGTCGTTCTACCACCCGGAGATCCATGAGGTGGTCCTGGATCTCAACAGGTTGTTCAGGAGCAGCCTCTGCCTGATAGACGGGAGGACCGGCCTGGAGGGCGTGATCAGCGGTAAGCCTCGGAGCCTTGGGTGCGTGATACTGGGCAGGAGCCCTGTGTCGGTGGACGCCACCATGGCGAGGGCGATGGGGTTTGACCCCGAGAAGATACGCCACATAGTCGAGGCGGGGAGGCACGGCTTGGGGAGCCTGCATCCGGAGGTCGTCGGCGACGACCCTGAGGCTTCTCGGATGAGGTTTAAGACGCCTTCAGGCCTCAGGGCCGACGCGGTGCTGGGTGACGCGGCCTAGGCCGTTTGGGTGGGTCGGGGGGCTCTATAGGAAACACTCTTTTGTATCGGTTCCTCTGGGTTTTTCATGAGATCTTTTGTCAAGGTGATGGGTCCGCCGTTGTTGGAGGCCGTCAGGGCGTTGGAGAGGATCGCGGTGGATATGCCGCAGGTGTGTGTGATGGATGAGGCTATCCTGCTTGATTTTCCCCGGGGCTTGGGGAGGGACATCGGTGAGCCCTTCGAGTACCGGGAGGCTGTGTCGGGTTTCTTTACGCGTAGGACGGGTGTCATCGTCAGGACGGAGAGGTGTGACGACATCATCAGCGAGTATGGTGAGGCTCTGGGGGAGTATGATTTCTATTTTGAGTGGTTTGAGGAGCCGAGCGTTGGGCAGCTCAGGGATTTGATTGGGAGGATCGATGAGGCGTTGGGGCCGTTGGGGTGTCTCTACTCTGTCACCACCAGGTAGTTTCTTCTGTTGATGGTTTGTGGCGTAGCTGGATTGGGGTTGCGTGTGCGTGTTTTCCTTATAATTGGTTACC
>CAZEMD010000096.1:0-7542 GCA_964513225.1 uncultured Candidatus Bathyarchaeia archaeon
AGGGTTGGGCCTGTAGCTCAGCTTGGCCTAGAGCACCTGGCTCATAACCAGGTGGGCGTGGGTTCAAATCCCTCCAGGCCCACCAACCTCTATAAGCGCCGGCTCGTCCCCATGACGTGGCTATGGCGCCGGCTAAGCACTGGACCGAGGAGACCTTCATAGATAACCCGTTGCTGTTCTTGCCGGATCTGATGGGGCGTCTGGGGAAGGCCGAGGAGGAGGCTGGGCACCTGAATGACATCTTCTGCGGGCACGGGGTTCCGGTTGACGGACTGGTTCTAGACTTGGCGTGCGGCGTGGGGAGGCACTCCATAGCGTTGGCCAGACGCGGGTACAGGTGCGTGGGCGTGGACATCTCCCCGGAGTACGTCGAAAGGGCGCGGGAGCTAGCCGCCGCGGAAGGCGTGGAGGATCTCTGTAGCTTCGTGGCCTGCGACGTGAGGAGGCTGAAGGATTCGCTGGCCGGCTACAGGTTCGACGCCGCCATAAGCATGTACACGTCTCTGGGCTACTATGACGCCGAGACCGACGTGGAAGTGTTGGCCCAGGTAAGGGAGCTGGTTGAACGAGGCGTGCTCGTCGTCGAGATGATGAACAGGGGCTACGCGAAGAGCCTCACCGGGAGAAGATACTCTACAGCCGGGGAGTTGGTTAGGCTCGAGGAGTCGTTCTTCGACGAAGAGACGTCGAGGCTCAGAGCCGCGTGGAGGATGTACAGGCCAAGCGGACAGGACCTTGAGTACGTCGGCTCCACCCGCTTCGACAACAGGCTGTACACTGGCGGGGAGCTCATGGAGCTGGCCGGGTCGGCGGGATGGATGAACCACCGGGTCTACGGCGGCCTAGACAGGTATGGGTTCAGAGAGGACTCCAAGAAGGCTGTTCTGGTGGCCTGGTGAAACTACTGAAAACCTGTATAGATCCCGGTTTTCCGGTGTCGTAGGAGAAAGACTTTAAATCCCTTGCCTCGTTAACACCGTAGAATCCAAGGAAACTTGGTTTAATCGCGTTCAACAGTGAAACAATATGAGCGAAGAAGAGAAGCCCGACGACCTCGAAGAGGAAGAAGAGGAGGAGAACGAGGAGCAGGAGACGGCTGAGGCCACCGAGGAGCCTCAGGAGGAGGTTCCAGAAGAAGAGGCCGAGGAAGAGGAGGTCCGCTACGAGGACGCCGTGAACAACGGCGACTTCATAATGGTAGAGATGACGGGCCGCGCGGAGACGGGGGAGATCATAGAGACCACGGACGAGGAGCTGGCCCGCGAGGAGGGCGTCCACGAGGAGGGCAGAGCCTACGGCCCCAGGCTGGTAATCGTGGGCGAAGGCTACGTGCTGAGGGGGCTCGACCAGAGGCTCCCCGGCGTGCCCTTCGACGAGGAGACCGAGATAGAGCTACCTGCGGCGGAGGCCTTCGGCGAGAGGGACCCCGATAACGTTCAGATGATCCCGTACAGGGTGCTGCGCAGCAAGGGTGTCAACCCGGTTATAGGAGGCGAGCTGGAGATCGACGGCAGGCGCGCCACCGTGAGAAGCATAGGAGCGGGCAGGGTGCAGGTGGACTACAACCATCCCCTCGCGGGCAGGAGGGTCGTCTACACGCTCAAGGTAACGGAGAACGTCACCGACGACAAGAAGAAGATGGAGGCCCTCATCGGCAGAAGGTTCCTGGGCATAGACCCGGGTGAGTTCAAGCTCAGGAAGACCAAGAAGAAGGTCAGGATCGGCGTACCCGACGAGGTATTCTTCGGCGAGAACATACAGATCGCCAAGAGGGGCGTAGCCCTAGACATCCTTCGCTACTTCGAGGAGCTCGAAACGGTAGAGTTCTACGAGACCATAGAGCGCAGCTAGGCTGGCGTCTTTGAAGCCCGAGGCAGCCGTTGTGGGGGCAGGCCCGGCGGGCATCCTAGCTGCTACCGCAATCTCCCGGAAGGGCTACGCTGCGAGGGTCTACGAGGAGCACCCGGTCATCGGTGAGCCCAACCACTGCGCTGGTGTGCTGAGCGTCACGGGCCTCGAGGAGCTGGGGGTCGAACCATCCGACGATTTCGTGCAGAACAGGGTTTACGGTGGACGGGTATACGCGCCGGACGGGGGTTTCATCGAGATAAGGGACCGGAAGCCCAGGGCTTACGTCGTCGATAGGGCTAGGTTCGACAGGCACTTGGCGGCCGAGGCGGTTGACGCGGGGGTGGATTTCGAACTCTCCGCTAGGGTCGAGGGCCTGCGGTTCATCGAGGGCACCTGCATGGGCGTAAGGGTGGGCGGCAACGTTCACGAGCCATGGGTCGTGGTTGACGCGGAAGGCGCTGGGGGTAAGCTGCTCAGCCGCAGCGGGATAGAGACCGGGCAAAAGGGTATTCTGACGGGCTACAACACTGAGATCGAGGGCGTGGGTGTCGACCCGGAGCTCGTCGAGGTGTGGCTCGGCAGCGAACTCTCCATAGGCTTCTACGCGTGGGTGGTACCAATCGACGAATCCACCGTCAGGTGTGGCTTAGGCACAGCCGGGGTGGACGGCATTGAGCGTCTAAAGTGCTTCGCGGAGAGGAGGTTCGGCGTGGAGCCGCGGCGGGTCACGTCGGGCCTCCTCTGCGCCGGGCCGCCCGTGGAAAGGGCCGCGTACAGCGGGCTGCTGCTGGCGGGTGACGTGGCGGGGCAGGTGAAGGCCACAACAGGCGGAGGCGTCGTCGTGGGCGGGCTGTGCGCCAAGCTGGCGGGGGAGACGGCCGCCGACGCCCTCGGCTGTGGGGACACGTGCTGGGGGCGGCTGTCCGATTACGAGAGGCGGTGGAGGGACCTCTACGAGAGGGAGCTTAAGACCATGTACACGGCGCGTCGCCTGATGAACAGGGTGTCAGACGAGAGGCTCAACAGGTTGGTCTCAGATCTTAGGGAAACTGGGCTTGAGGGCGTACTTGAGGATCTGGTTGCGAGGGGCGACATGGATATGCAGGCGGGCGTCATAAGGGAGGCGGCTAGGAACCCGAGGTTATTGTACGTGCTTCTCAGAGGCGTCGGCGTGGCGGCTCTAGGGGAGCTGGTATCTTTGTTGTGGTGACGAAATTGGGGGAGGAGGCAGATAGACCGAGGGTCGTCGAGAGGCATGGTGGTTTCGAGGTCTGGTTCGACCCTGTGAGGGGCATATACTACGCGTCTCACTGCGAGCACACGAAGAGATCTGCTTCTATCGCCGAGGTCAGGAGATGGCTGGACGAGCATAAAAGGTAGAGTATAGAACCTTCTACATCTTTTTACGTTAGGTTTACTCCTTCATTTTCTCCTATATTGATAATGGACTGCTTGGTTCCACCTTTCTTGGGAATGTTTTTGGTTATTTTCTGTATCTATGTTCTTTATCACAGATATGGAACGATAGTTCCAAATCATTCCATGAGGTTCTTTTTATTTTCATCAAATAAGATATACTCTGCTTACGCTAGTGGGGGGGGGCTAGTCGGTAAAGATATTTCATTTAGACGATGAGTCGTTTTACCTTGAACTCACGAGGGATATCATGATGGCGTACGACGGGGACATAGAGATAGAGACCTCGACGTCCCCCGCGGAGGCCGTGGAGCGTGTGAAGGCCGCCGAGCCTGACTGTGTTCTCTCCGACTACAGGATGCCGGGGATGGATGGCATAGAGTTCACGAGGCGGCTGCGGGAGCACTCGGGGGTGCCGGTGATACTGTACACTCATTACTCGGACGAGGAGGTGGCGAGGGAGGCTTTCAAGGCGGGCGTAAACGACTACGTGAGGAAGGCCAACGACGCCGAGCACTTCATCGTGTTGTTGAAGAGGATAAGAAACGTGGTCGATATGCATAGGATGGAGCTGGAGATAAGGAGACGCGAGCACCCGAAAGCCACAGCGGAAGATTAACCGATCCATGCTCCATAAAGTATGAAACATTTTTCCCCGTCTCTCATCCCATGAGCGCCGAGGCGACCATCGAGACGGTAGAGGCGGAGGCAGGGACGCCTAATGAGGGCTTCATTCGCTGTCCAAAGTGCGGTTACGAGATCCCGGACAACCTCGTGGTTTGCTGGAAGTGTGGAGCCGTACTGAAGTAAAAATCTGAACACGTTTCATTTCTCGCCCAGCCATCCGCTGGTATAACATTTACGAGGAGTAAGCCCTTTCACTTCAGGAGGTAGATGAAGGGGATGCTCAGAAGTAGGACCACCCCTGCGCAGGTGAAAGGGGTCACGGGGCCTAGTGTGCCGTAGAGGTAGCCACCTATCAACGGGCCTACCGCTGAGCCCAGACGCACACCGGCCATCCTCAAGCCGAAGGCTGAGCCCTTATGCTCATCAGGGAAGACCTCTGACACTATGGCGAGGGTCGCTGGACCCATCATGCTCAACAGCCCCCTAGAGAGCACATATATCAGCAGATACATGTACCAGCCGTCCACGATCCCCCACAGCCCGTAGATAAACGGGATGGGTAGCAGCAGCAGCATGATGAGCCTCCTCTTGCTGTATCTGTCCGCGAGAAGCCCTCCGGGTACCTGTATGAAGACTCCAATAATGTTGGCCGCCGTGAAGAACAGGCCTATGATGGTGGTGGAGAGGCTGAGTTGGTTGTTCAAGAAAAGGGGCAGCATGGTGCCGACCATGGACTGAGCCGAGTTGGTCAATAACCCGAACATGAAATACAGGAAGGCTGCTAGGAGCCGGGTCTCAACGATTCCAGTGCGGGGGGTATCAGGCTTCTGTTGGTTAGTCTTTCTTGGGGGTCTTTCATCCAGCTTCAGAGCGGGAATGAGGCTTAAGAAGAACGCGGCGGAGGCAGCCAGCAGGGGCACCTGCCACCCCATGTTCTCCGCCAGGTACCCGCTGACTGGGGGCGCCACGGTTCCGCCTATAGACCAGTCTAGGCTCATGAGGCTGAAGACGGTGGCCTCGGTCGCTGGCGTCGAGGTCGACGATATGAGGGTCATCCTCGCCGGTCCGACGAAAGCGTCAGCTATCCCGTGGAAGACGTATAGAAAGGCGACGGTCCTCCAGTTCTTCGCCAAGGCGATGAAGAGGGTGGACACGGCCCAGAGTAATATCCCTAACAGAAGCATCTTCTTCTCTCCCACTCTGTCTATTATGTAGCCTGCCGGTAACATGAGCGCCGTCCCGGCGACGCTTGAAAGAGAGATGATCAGGCTGATCTCGATTTCTGACGCGTGTAGGCTCTTTAGATAGAGTGGGAAGAGGGGCTGGATGAGTTGAAGGCCAACAACGGCCACGAGACCCATAGTAAAAAGCAGAAGCAGGTTTCTTTCCAGTCTGCTGAAGGAACCTATTTTATCGATCGCTCTCTTAAGCATCGATTTGATATGTTTATTTTTATATTTAAGGTAGGTATGCTGTTTTCATTTGTTTTTTCGAAAAATAAGTCATGAATTTATACTTAGGTGATCGTATTTAACTCAAACATGAATTTGCAGTGTTCCTCGCCGTATGCCTCGGTGTTCTCACGTGAGCCTCCCCTGTGGAAGGTGAACTCCGGGAAGACCTCCGAAAAGAACTCGTGATCGACATCGCAGAATAGGCGGGTGAGCTCAGGGGTGCCCGCCTCGTCGTAGAACCTCTTGAAGAGGCAGCCTCTCACCTCGTAGCTCAGCCTGTCCTCGCCGGACTCGATGATCCGCCTCTCGACGAACTGTCCGACGCCTCGGCTGCCCATGAAGTCGTAAAAAGCCCTGAGCCGCTCCATGGGGGGTCGGCCCGACAACCCTAGACTGCGGAGGTTCTCCCACTGCTCCCTGCATCCAATGGGCACTAGGATTCTGCGGGTCATCCAGAGGGCCCTTGGTTGGCCGTGTTCTTCTTTGAGGATAGAGTACAGCCCAGAGCCGAAGGCGATGCGCCTCGCGAACTCAGATTCGGCGCCATCCTCATGGGACCAGTGAGTTCCACGGAATATGGCGTTCCCTCTTCTAATCGCTTTAATGAAGGTTAGAGGCCATCTCCATCCCAGCTCCTCGGCCAGAGTCGAAGCGGTTGCCTTTAGCTCCCCTGTTTTCATCCATCCAGCCTCTGGAGTATTTGACTCAGCTTATCTGCGTCGAAGGCGTCGCCGTGGGACGGATAGACGGTGCGGGCTCCTCTCTCGATTATGTGCTCCCAGCTCCGATACACGTCGTCGAGGGACTCGTAGACTATGGGCCTGTATCTTATCCTGCAGAAGCCGAGGAAGTTCATGGCGGCGTCGCCGACGAAGGCGTCTCCGTTGGACATCAGTACTGTGATCGAGTCGTCCGTGTGGCCTGGTGTGTACAGGATCTCTCCGTCCACACCGATCTCTTTGAGGAGTGCTTGTTCGTCCCCTTGGATCACAATGTCGTCGTCTTTCAGACTGTAGCCTGGGTACGTGTGTTCACGTATTAGTGAGAACAGCGTCAACGTGACCCTTGTGCAGGTGTTAAGGTAACGCATGTCCATGTAGTGGACGCCCTTCTCGAGGTTGGGTAACGCGTTTTCGTGGACGATGAGCCTCGCCCCTGTTTCTTGGATGAGGGGTTTGACGAAGCCTGCGTGGTCGTCGTGGTGGTGTGTGAGGAGCACGTACTTAATCTGGTGTAGGTCGATACCCCTGCTCCGGAGTTCAGTCTTGAAGTGGTCGTACTGGTCTGTGTAGCTGGTGTCCACTAGTAGGTAGCCGCCGTCGCACTCTGTCAGGAAGACGTTTGTGTAACCTAGTCTGATGGATAGGGGGCTATTTTCATCACACATTTCTACAAATTTTAGTCTAGCCTAAATTTATTCTTTTCCCATGAAGTCCCTTGGAAGAGCACTAACTACCCTATCCTTTTTCACTCAGTCTTGCCTTCTCTTCAAGACCACCATGAAAGCGAGTCCGGGTAGGCCATGATCAATCTTCAAAGGTCGTGAAAAGGGGCGGTCAATCTTTAAATAAGACTGCATTGGCTTATGGAATGGTTACGAAATGGCTACGTGCATAAGCTGCGGGCGGAAGATTACTCCTGAGGAGAAGGCCGTCAAGTTCAAGTGCCCCAGCTGCGGCGCAGTAACTCTCTGGCGATGCGAAAAATGCAGGCTATTCGGCAGGAAGTACAAGTGCCCGGCCTGCGGGTTCAACGGGCCGTAAACGACTAAACCCATTGTCCATCAAACCAACATTCTGTTTAAAGTACACTAGGATAAAGCCGCCGCCGAGGCGGGCACCAAACCTGTAGAGTAACCCTTCAATAGAGCCAAACCATCATACCTCACCATGGACGACCACGACTACAGCCCCAGGGACCTAGCGGTCTATGTGGCCGTGTTCGCGGCGTTCTACATAGTGTTCCAAACGATGCCAAGCCTGTGGGCAGAGCTTTTGACGGCGAGAACCAGCTCGACGATGATAAACGTTTTTGGCCTGGAGTCCGGCTACGGGGTGACCGACGGACTAGTCTATCTAGAACTTACGAGTGGAATACGCCCCGTCCACGTCTACATCATCAGAGAGTGCAGCGCCATCCACGTCCTCGGCGTCATCCTAGGCCTCGTGGTGCCCCTGAAGCACGGCGGCTGGGC
>CAZEMD010000097.1:0-7523 GCA_964513225.1 uncultured Candidatus Bathyarchaeia archaeon
GCTCCTCTTCCCTCACTTTTCCGATCATAAGCTGAGTAGTTGGGTTAATGAGCACTGGCCCTTTAGGACTTGTGGTTTCCACCCTGAAATCGGCAGAGCGGCTTCCGAATAGGGTTGCACGAATTCGATCCCCCTCTACCACCGGCAATCCATCCAGGAGGCTTCCGATGTAGTTCAAGTCTCGGTCTCCAGGGGTGATCGTCAAGGGGGCAAGGATGACTTTGGCCGCCGATCTGCTTGCTATCTTGCGGATCGATACGGATTCGTCAAGCCCAACGCCTGCATTCTCTCGAGTAATGCCGTCGAGTTGTACACGACATTGACCGCGGAGTTCCTTGTATGCGGGCATGGCCTTGCACACGGTCTTCCGCTTTCCGGAGATCTCCACGATATCACCGATAGCTGCCCCCAGTTTCTCCATATCCTCCGGGCCCATACGGGAAAAGGCACGCCCCACATCCTTGTTGAGGGCCTCAGTCACTTTGAGTTTAAGCGTAGATTCATTATTCTTGGTCATCATCTCTCCTTAATGCAGAATGCGGATTTCGGATTGCGGAATGCGGAATCAGTCATTTATCCTTTTTCCTCCTGGCGGTTTTGATAGAAGAAACTGTTATGGCTAAAAGTTCATCGGCTTCCTTCATCAGGGATTCCAGTTCAACATTATTTTTAAAGCAAATTGTTTCGTCCTTCGCTTCATCTCTTCCTGATTCATCGTTTACCCCTATTTTACATTTTAGACTTGGGACTTCAGATCGTTTTTCATCTTCTTTCAAATCCGCAATCCAAAATCTGCATTCCGAAATCGTTTCATTCCGCACTCCGCATTCCTCATTCATTTCACATCATGCACTTTATCTCCAGAACCCCATTATTACATGAGACGAGCATCTTATCTTTGTGATAACTCTGAGGTAAGAGGATCTCCTTGCGGTATTTCTTCTCTCCTTTGTCTGCATAGATCGTGAGCAGGTCATCCTTTACTTCGAGTCGAACATCGTCTGCCCCGATCCCCGGCATCTCGGCAACGACGAGAGTATGGTCATGTTCTTCAAAGACATCGACCACAGGCTCCCGGATCTCCTGGACCACCGGCTGACCTGATTTCTCATCCCTTCGGATATTTCCGAAGGGCTCCACCTTTACCTCTTCACCCCCCAGGCCCACCTTGACGGAGAATCCATAGACTCCCTTGAGATCCTTTGCAGGCCCTTTTCCGTCGAACTGGACGGTTTTCGAGAGCTGTTCGCCCTTTTCGGCCAAGTCGCCGAGCTTCTCCATGAGGTCGGTGAAGCCGCTTAGTATCCCTTCTAGACCACCGATTTTTTTTTCTCTCCTTTTACTCATATACGCCTCCATTTATTGAGATTCCCAGTTGCTTTATCTTGGTATGGATTGTCTTATAGTCTATCTTGAGAATCCGGGCCGCCTTTGCCTTATTCCCCCCTGTATATTGCAAGGCCTTTTCAAGGACCTCTCGTTCCAGTGTAAAGGTATTGGTACGGACGATCTCCTTTAGGGATAGACTTCCCAATGACAGATCCTGGAGATTCAGTGGAAGCGACACGCTCCACGAGGCAGCGCTTTTCAGATCAAATTGCTCTTCGGTGACAATGTCGTTCGCGAGGAGCACGGCTCGCCGGATGGTTGATCGGAGCTCCCGTACGTTCCCGGGCCAATCATAGCCCAGCAATGTCTCCATGGCGGATTCCGAAAATCCCTTCACGTGCTTATTCAATTCTATGTTCGTAATATTCAAGAACCGTTTGGCGAGGTAGGGGATGTCTTCCTTACGTTCTCGAAGGGGCGGCACTGTTATGGTGAATTCGTTCAAACGAAAGAAGAGGTCTGAGCGGAAGGAACCCGAATCGATCAGTGAGAAGAGCTCTTTATTGCTGGCAACGAGGAGGCGTACATCCACTGCAATGGGCTTGGTGCTGCCCACGCGGTACACCCTTTTTTCCTGGAGCACTCGGAGAAGCTTGGCCTGAGAGCTCAACGGCATGTTGGAGATCTCATCGAGGAATAGGGTGCCGCCTTTGGCCGCCTCGAATTTTCCCGGCTTTGAGTAGTCAGCACCGGTGAAGGAGCCCTTTTCGTGGCCAAACAGTTCGCTTTCCAGGAGCGTCTCCGGAATCGCACCACAATCTACCGGGACAAACAGCTTTTTTGATCGAAGGCTGGCGTCATGTATTGCTTGGGCGACAAGTTCCTTGCCAGATCCCGTCTCTCCCTGGATGAGCACCGAGAAGTCCGACTTTGCCACCTGAGTGGCCTTGCAGAGGAGCTGGTATACGGCATCGCTCGTTCCCATTGACGTACTCAGGCTTACGTTTCCCTGGAGCTCACTGGTCAAGTCGCTGAGCTTTCTCTTGAGTTTACGCTCTTCCAGTGCCCGGTACACGACCCTGATTACCTCGAGATTTTCAAAGGGCTTGGCAAGGTAGTCGTGAGCACCGGCTCTCATCGCCTCAACCGCACCCTTTATATCGGCATACGCGGTGATCATCACGACCGGAAGGTCTTGATCAAGCTCCTTTGCACGCTCCAGCAATTCCATACCATTCATTCCCGGCATCCTGAAATCCACCAGTACCACATCGGGTTTTTGAGAGACTACCATCTTTAGGGCAGTATCTCCCTCGTATGCCTCTATGGTCTCGAGACCTTCCCTGCTGAGAAGACGCGAGAGGAGCGTGCAGATGTTTTTCTCATCGTCCACTATGAGAATAGTGCCGTATTCATTTGTTGCCGTCATTTTACCCTCTGCCAGAAAAAGGTTGCTTGAGCGGGTAGATGACGCGGATATCCCCGCCGAGTTTATCACCTACAGAGTGGAACATTCCCAGAAACAGGATCCCGGTTTCGCCCGAGGTGAGCGTGTCATTGATCCTTGTGGCAATGAATTGATCGCGCCTCTTGAGAAGCGCATCGAAACCGGCCTTCTGGGCTGCCTCAACCCTGGATCGTTTTAAGAGATCCGGGATGTCCCAAATCCTCTTGACGAGGGCATACTCTTCCATCAGGAGTTTCAGGGATTCCGTGCCCATGATCGTGGCGCCCTTATCCATAAGGCGAAGAAGAAGCCGATGGTTACTGCCTCCCGCCTCGGCAAGCTCGGTGACGATCTGGATCTCCCTGTCGCACACGGGTAGCCCATCCTGGTAAAGGCGAAGATTTTCGTATGACAAGGCCAAGGAGTCGATTTTCCGCTCAATCTCAGCCCACATGCTGTCTATCACCTTCGCCTTTTGTCTCGTGCCCCTCCTTCCCAGCGTGCGAACTGTTGACTGCTCGATAGACTTGCCGAGCGTACCCATATCTGCCCGGGTATGGATAATGGGGAAATATATCAGTGTCCTGGACATAGAATCATTTCCATAGCGGTGATTCCATACGAATAGGGAAGGAACGCCATACCACACTTCACAGTACGTGCTTCGCTGTTAAAAACTTTTAGTGACCTTTCACGCTTTTTGTTTCATTTTCCATCCAGTATCCAGTATCAAGTATCGCGCAGCCTCGTCGGTTTGAGGCGGAGCTTCGCTTGGCATCACCTATCGAGCGCCTTCCTCACCACTCTTGCCATCTCGGTTATGATGAGCGGCTTCATGACAAACTCCCGAATGCCCATCTCCTTGGCCCTCTCTTCGGTGATGAGCTCACTAAAGCCCGTGCACAGGATAATCGGGATATCGGGACAGATGCCCATGAGTTCTCTGGCAAGCCCGGCGCCCGTCATATTCGGCATAGTCATGTCAGTGATAACCAGGTCGAATTGATCCGGCTGTTCCCTGAAGACCCGGAGTGCCTCAAGGCTGTCCGTCTTCGTGGTTACTGTATAACCCAGGCGATTCAGTATCTGTCTTCCCAGATCGACAATGTGTTCCTCATCGTCAACGAACAGTATGCGCTCGGTTCCCTGCGGAAGCAGCGCCTCCTCTTCACTCTCTGCCGTTTCGTCAGCGTTCTCGATCCTGGGAAGGTAGACATTGAAGGTGGATCCCATACCAGGCTCACTGTATACCGTGATGGCCCCTTTGTGGCTCTTGACAATGCCGTGAACCACGGAGAGGCCCATTCCGGTTCCCTTCCCTATCTCCTTGGTGGTGAAATAGGGCTCAAAGATCCGATCCATGACCTCCCTTTCCATGCCGCATCCGGTATCGCTCACCGAAATCCTCAAA
This sequence comes from uncultured Candidatus Bathyarchaeia archaeon, assembly GCA_964513225.1. Taxonomy (GTDB): domain Archaea; phylum Thermoproteota; class Bathyarchaeia; order TCS64; family TCS64; genus RBG-16-57-9. The sequence goes on from CAZEMD010000097.1 coordinate 4,188, forward strand.
TATGGTCCCGGTCGCACGCCCAGCGAATGGCGGGCATAGAGGTCATCGAGCTCAACGTCCTTTACTCCTATCTCGAGCAGCCCACCGCTCTCATGCATGGCGTGGTAGGCATTGGTGCAGAGGTTCATGATTACCTGGTGTATCTGAGTGGGATCAACCAGGGCCATGCTGTCGGAGGCGATGTCCTCGCCAATCTTGATCGTCGCTGGCAGCGAGGAACGGAGTAGTTTGACCGCCTCTGAAACGATAAGGTAAACCCTCGTGGGTTTGGGCTCCTGTTCCTCATTACGGCTGAAGGCGAGGATCTGCTTTACCAGGTTTTTCGCGCGCTTTCCCGCTTCATATGCTTCGAGGATATGTTCCCGGATTGGGCTGTCCTCATGCAGGTCCTCGAGCGCGAGCTCGGTATTACCGAGGATGATCGAGAGTATATTATTGAAGTCATGCGCGATGCCTCCTGCCAGGTTACCAATGGCCTCCATTTTTTGCATCTGTAACAGCTGGGCCAGAAGTTCCCGTTTTTCCTGCTCTGCTCGCTTGCGCTCGGTAATATCCCGAATTATGCCCTGGTATCCGATCATGCTTCCGTTATCTGACTTTCGCAGTATTGTGTTGAGCAGGCAGTCCATCTCGATGCCATCCTTTTTGTAAAGCTTTACTTCAAAGTCTCTCACGAATCCTTTCTTTTCCACCTCGCGCTTGAATCCTGCCCTGCCTTCTGGATGCACATAGATAGCCCCTGCATTCAGATCTTTTATCTCCTCTTTCTTGTACCCGAAAAGATCTAAGAACGCCTGATTGATGTCAATAAAGCTCCCATTACGGGTAGTAAGATAAATAGGGTCTCTGGACTGCTCAAAGAGGGAACGATAGTGTTCCTCTCTCTTCCGGAGAGCCATCGATGTCTGTTCCTGCTCTGTAATATTCACACTTGAACATACCACTCCCTCCACCTGATCGGACCTATCAAAGAGAGGGGCAGCGCTTACAGAGAGCAGCACCCTCCTCCCGTCCGGCCATTCGATGGCATGGCGTACATCATAGACAGGCTGGCCAGTTGTAATTACCTGCCGAAAGGGCAATTGTTCATCAGGCATAAGGTTCCCGTCATAATCCGTGATACGCCACTCAGGGGAGTTGTAGGTGCGTTGAATAGCCTCATCAGAAGGAAGTCCTAGCACCTCCTCAGTGCCTTGATTTGAAAAGATGATCTTTCCCTCCCTGTTTACCATGGTGATACACACCGGGCTCGTCTCCATGATTCGGGCCACAAAATCTCGTTCATGCCGTAGTACCTCTTCTGCTCGACTCCGTTCTACGATCTCGCCGATCAATCTCGCTGAAGTCTCCAAATGCCTCTTGGCCATGTCAATGATGAAAGGAGGTCGAGGCTTGTATTCCTCAGCCGCCTTGCGAAGTTCATCTACGCTGAGGCCGTATCTTTCCGCGATCTCTCTCAACTTCTGCCGGTCTGTGGGAGGGTCGCCGTAGCCGAAGTTGATAGAGCCGACGATTTCTCCTCCTGCCCGGATCGGAACGGCCAATAGGCGGATGCCACCCCGACATTCTATGTCAACCGATTGGCCGCTCTCGATGGAAACCTTCGACGCTTCATTCCAGCACGATTCATGGCAGTGCCATTGGCCGCTTTTTAATGCGGTATTATTATCCCCGGTGTTACATAGTTTTCTTGAAGCACTGTCTAGTAATTTGCACCATCCCGAACTGAAGATACCGAGAGCATAGTCTCCGTTTTTCTCGTACACGGCCGCCGATGTTTCGAGGGTGTTGAGAAAGTCGCTCACAATATCAACAAGGATATCTTTCCCGACTGAATCCAGGATAAGCCGAGTGGTGTTGAGATCGAGCAAGTTGCCGTAAGGAGGATCATACAGTTCATGAGGTTTTTTCTTAGGAGAATCAAGGTCCATGCTTCTTGTCAGCATCCATTTCAGGGACCTCTTGATATACTCGGCGATAACCCTCTCATCCTCCGCAATCAAGATCCTTGCTTTCGGCATGAGCTTCCCCTTCACTGGCTATTACGAGGTTTCTAACGATCGGCATCGGTCAATGGTATCGCTTTCACCACCGGCTTTAGCAACCCCTTCCCCTCCTCATTGCACCAGGGACATGTGAAAAGCGAAGGAAAATCGGCATGACACCCCATCTTTTGCGACGGTGGGGGTGAATTGGCACGGGCAAAGGATTGTAATATTGCCTGTTATTCTGCAAATTTCCTGCCATCGTTACGGTAGTTCAATTCGTTGATGGCATTCACGACTTCCGCAAAGGGGGTTGATTTCGCGAAAAAGAAATCCGCCCCCAATTCCATGCACTTTTTACGGTATTGCGGGTAGGGATAATTCGTGAATACGATTACCTTTATATCAGGCAGGTCTTTTTTAATGGTTTGCAACACCTCAATCCCGCTTCCGCCAGGCATCCGGATATCCAGTATCACCACGTTGGGTTTCAGCTCTTGTATGGATTTGATCGCTTCAGGGACATCCTGTGCCTGGCCGGAAATTTCAACTTGTGGAACCTCAGACAGCATTGCTTTTAGGCGTTCGCGGATAATCGGTGAGTCATCGGCAATAAACACCTTCATCGTATCACGCTCCTTCGTTTTATCGGTTAACCAGTTGGATTCAAAGAGTTCATTAATGGATATTTGATACTTGAAACTTGAAATTTGATGCTCGATGCTCGATGCTCGATGCTTGATACTCGATATTCGAAACTCATTCTTTAATCTCTTCGTTCCCTGTTCCGATATCCAAAATCGTAAATGGAAATTCTGAAATCCCTCAATCCCTCAATCGAAAATCGTCAATTGGCAATTGCCCCGTCTTTCAATCCCCATCCTCGCCTCGCGAGATCACCCCAACCATAGGATAGGATGTTAGATAGGGAAGTTGTATCGGTACCCGTCTGATTTTTTTGTAGGATTGTGGCGGCATACGATGTCGGTGTTTCGACTACAGAGGGCTTTTGGATTTGCGATTTTGGATTTTAGATCTTGGATTTGAAAGTAAAAACCAGTAAGCAATGTAGAGTTCGGAATGGGGAAAGGGTCAGTTTACTTTGAGGTAATTTGAATTACGTTTGTATTTTCGAATTTGAATATAAAGCTGATAGAGGATAGACTCGGATCTATCAATAAGGCTGTTGCAAGGCAGAGAAGCATGGTCATTATGTCATTACGTCATTTAGCTTCGCTGTCATCATTAAGAAAAGTCATAATTTGCTTTGGACTGACCCAATGACTTACTGACCCAATCAATGACCCAATGACATTCTTTTCGGTCACTCCACCAGCCCATGCTTTATGGC